>DASXNG010000052.1:0-54246 GCA_036495225.1 Galbitalea sp. | reverse complement strand
GCTCGACTTGGGCAGACGCGTGAGGTCCACTCGAGAGGTGCGCATGGCGGCGAAACGACTCGGCGCCGGGGCGGACCACGACGTGATCTTGCCGGCGGTTGTGTACAGGGTGAGCGCGTAGCGGGTGTCGACTCGCTGGATCGCCGGCCAGCTCACCGCGTGCTCGCGGATGATGTTGCGGATGGTGACACCCGACGGCGCGATCGTAATGCTGGGCGACCAGAACAACAGCCAGACGCCGTAGGCAACGAAAGCAATCAGGCCGAGCGTCCTGAGGACGTCCGAGGCGTGGAACGGCACGAACAACGAGACCACCACTACTCCGCAGATCGCCCAGACGAAGATCACGAGCGCTTTTCCGAAGCGCGGCCTGAGCGTCGTGGAATCTTCGCTCATTCGATGCGGGTTGCCGGACGTGTTGCTCACGACTCCATGGTCGCAGACATTCACTTCCCAGACTCTCAGGCTCTCGCGGCCTAGCAGAACCGACGACAACGAAAGAACAGACCCTATGACATCGGTGACAAGTACCGAGGCCCCGGCGACGACGACAGCCCCCATCCTCGAAGTTCATGATCTTGGCGTGGATTTCTGGGTCGACGGCACGTGGTATCCGGCCGCCATCGACATGAACTACGACGTCAAGCCTGGCGAGGTTCTGGCGATCGTTGGCGAGTCCGGTTCTGGCAAGAGTTCTAGCTCCATGGCCCTACTCGGGTTGCTTCCGCCAAACGCACGGGTAAGCGGCAGCATCAAGCTCAAGGGTCGCGAAATTACGACGCTGAACCCTCGACAGCTTCGCAATGTGCGAGGCAAGGATGTCGCCGTCATCTTCCAGGAGCCGATGACGGCCCTGAACCCGGTGTACACGGTTGGCTTCCAGATCGTCGAGGCGTTGCGCCTGCACATGAACCTTGCTCCGGACGAAGCGAAGGAGCGCGCCATCGAGCTGCTTCGCATGGTGGAGATGCCGCAGCCCGAGGTTTCGTTCAACAAGTATCCGCACCAGTTCTCCGGCGGCCAGCGCCAGCGCGCGATGATCGCGATGTCTATCTCCTGCGACCCCGTGCTCCTCATCGCGGACGAGCCGACGACCGCGCTTGACGTGACCGTCCAGGCCGAAATTCTCGACCTCATGCGCAACCTGCGTCACCGGTTGAACAGCGCGATCGTGCTCATCACTCATGACATGGGGGTCGTCGCCGACCTCGCGGACAAGATCATCGTGATGAAGGATGGCGTGATCGTCGAGGCTGCGCCCATCCAGCAGCTCTTCGACAGCCCGCAGCACCCGTACACGAAGCAGTTGCTTGCGGCTGTGCCGCGGCTCGGGGTAGGCGAAACCACAGTTACCGAGGCTTTCGTCGAGGCAGAGAAGGCTCACGCCGAACCAGTGCTGTCCCTCAAGGACGTCGCCATCGAGTACCCGAAGAACGGACGCATCCCCGCCTTCCGCGCTGTCGACGGCGTCTCACTCGACATCTTCCCGGGTGAGGTTGTTGGTCTGGTCGGTGAGTCAGGCTCGGGCAAGACCACCATCGGTCGGGCTGCGGTCGGACTGCTTCCCGTGGTGGAAGGCTCCCTGACCGTGAACGGCAAGGAACTCTCCACCGCCAGCGCCAAGGAACTGCGCGACATCCGCAAGAGCATCGGCATCGTTTTTCAGGACCCGGGGTCGTCGTTGAACCCCCGGTTCCCGATCGGCCAGTGCATCGGGGAACCTCTGCTGCTCGCAGGTGTCGCGAAGGGCAAAGAGCTCGATCGCCGCGTCGAGGGTCTGCTCGACCAGGTCGAACTGCCGCGCGCATTCCGCAACCGCTACCCTCACGAGCTCTCCGGCGGCCAGCGCCAGCGGGTCGGTATCGCGCGTGCCCTGGCGCTCAGCCCGTCGCTTTTTGTCGCGGACGAACCGACGAGCGCCCTGGATGTCTCGGTGCAAGCCCGATTCCTCGACCTGCTTCAGGAGCTCCAGCAGCAGTTGCAGTTCGCGTGTCTGTTCGTCAGCCACGACCTGGCGGTCGTCGACGTGCTCGTGCACAAGATCGCTGTCATGTACAAGGGCAAGCTCGTTGAGGTCGGCACGCGAGACGAGATCCTTCGAAACCCGAAGGACCCGTACACGCAGAGCCTGATCGCGGCCGTGCCGCTGCCGGACCCGATCGCACAGCGCGAACGCCGCGAGGCAAGGGCGCAGCGAGCCCGCTAGCAGCGAACTCGTTAGCACTGGGTCCGGGATGTTGGACGCTACCCGGTAGACTAGGGATGCAGGAATCCACTGTTGCGATCCTGCGCGCCCAAGACTTCTCATGATTGCGACACGTTCGCTCTCGAGTTACCGCCGACTGTTCGGCTTGTGATTTCTCGAGGTGAGACGCGCTTCACTGAATCCAAGGACAAAAACTGATGGCTATTGCCACTCGAAATGACCTGCGCAATGTCGCAATCGTCGCGCACGTTGACCACGGCAAGACGACGCTGGTCGACGCCATGCTTCGACAGACGAACTCCTTTGCGGCGCATGCGCACCTCGAAGAGCGCGCGATGGACTCGAATGACCTCGAGCGCGAAAAGGGCATCACGATCCTCGCGAAGAACACCGCCGTCTCGTACGAGGGCGTGCACGCGACCGAGGGCCCGGTCACGATCAACGTCATCGACACCCCTGGCCACGCCGACTTCGGCGGTGAGGTTGAGCGCGGCCTGTCCATGGTCGACGGCGTCGTCCTGCTCGTCGACGCGAGCGAGGGCCCGCTGCCCCAGACCCGTTTCGTGTTGCGCAAGGCGCTCGAAGCCAAGCTCCCCGTCATCCTGCTCGTCAACAAGACGGACCGCCCAGACGCCCGCATCGACGAGGTGGTGAGCGAGTCGCAGGATCTGCTCCTTGGTCTCGCCTCCGACCTCGCGGATGACGTTCCGGATCTCGACATTGACCAGATCCTCGACGTTCCGGTCATTTACGCGTCCGGCCGAAACGGCGCCGCATCGTGGAACAAGCCGGAGAACGGCACCCTGCCGGACAATGACGACCTCGAGCCTCTGTTCGACGCCATCCTCAAGCACATCCCGGCTCCCACCTACGACGACGAGCACCCGCTGCAGGCGTGGGTCACCAACCTCGACTCCTCGCCGTTCCTCGGTCGTCTCGCGCTGCTTCGCGTCTTCAACGGCACGATCAAGAAGGGCCAGACGGTCGCCTGGGTCAAGCACGACGGAAGCGTTGCGAACGTGCGTGTCACGGAGCTGATGATCACGAAGGCTCTCGACCGTTTCCCGACCGACTCTGCGGGCCCAGGCGACATCGTCGCCGTCGCCGGGTTCGAGGACATCACGATCGGCGAGACCCTGGCCGACCCGAATGACGTGCGTCCGCTGCCGACCATCACGGTCGACGACCCGGCCATCTCGATGACGATCGGTACCAACACCAGCCCTCTGATCGGCAAGATCAAGGGCCACAAGCTCACCGCTCGCATGGTCAAGGACCGCCTCGATCGCGAACTGGTCGGTAACGTCTCCATCCGCCTGGTCGACGTCGGTCGTCCGGATGCCTGGGAGGTGCAGGGTCGCGGAGAGCTCGCTCTCGCCATCCTCGTCGAGCAGATGCGCCGCGAAGGATTCGAGCTGACGGTCGGCAAGCCGCAGGTCGTCGTCAAGCACGTCGGCGGCAAGGTTCACGAACCGTTCGAGCACCTGACCATCGACGCTCCGGAGGACTACCTCGGCGCGATCACACAGCTGCTGGCAGCGCGCAGGGGCCGCATGGAGTCGATGAGCAACCACGGCACCGGGTGGGTGCGCATGGAGTTCATCGTCCCGTCCCGTGGCCTTATTGGTTTCCGTACGGAGTTCCTCACGATTACTCGCGGCGCTGGCATCGCCAACGCGGTGTCGCACGGCTACGAGCAGTGGGCGGGAGAGATCACGACCCGCACGAACGGCTCGATCGTCGCGGACCGCGCCGGTGTCGCGACTCCGTTCGCCATGACCGCGCTGCAGGAGCGCATGTCATTCTTCGTCGAACCGACGCAGGAGGTCTACGAGGGCATGGTCGTCGGCGAGAACTCGCGCGCGGACGACATGGACGTCAACATCACGAAGGAGAAGCAGCTGACCAACATGCGTCAGTCGACCTCCGACGTGTTCGAGCGCATGACGCCGTCGCGCCGGCTCACCCTCGAGGAATGCCTTGAGTTCGCCCGCGAAGACGAGTGTGTCGAGGTGACGCCGGAATTCGTGCGAATTCGCAAGGTCGAGCTCGACGCAAACGCTCGTGCGCGCGCCACCTCGAGGCTCAAGAAGCAGAACGCGTAACGCTCCGCACGCACGTTGTGTGCCGTTTCGAGGGGCAGCTAAGCTGTGCCCGTCACAGCAGTGTTCCGCTTATCGGACCCGGAGTCGAACCATGAGCACCATGCGTCGTCGTATCGCCATTCCACTCGCGATCGTTCTCGCTGCCGCAACCGTTCCCGCGCTGACGGGCTGTTTTGGCAACCCGGTTCAGGGCCTCGTCAATGCGGCGACTGGCGGAAAGGTCCACGTTGGCGGTGGGTCGCTGCCCAAAGACTTCCCGTCGGCAGTACCCGTCCACAAGGGCAAGATCGACACCGGTCTCGGGGTTGGCTCCGGCAAGAAGGAGATCTGGAACGTCACCGTCGAGGTGTCCGGAGCGAGCGCCGTTTCCGAGATCAAGTCCCAGCTCACAGAGGCCAAGTTCACAACCCAGGAGGAAAACACCGGCGGCTCCGACGGCGGCACGATCGTCGCAGACAACAAGACCTATGGTGTGCTGGTCGTGGTGACCAAGGCCGACAAGGGCTGGATCGCGAATTACACGGTGACCCCGGACAGTACTTCGAACTAGTTACTGCCAAAAGCCTCTCGCTGCGGATAAGTGTGTTCCATTGGGGCGTATGAGGTAGGGCGCCCGACCACTTTTGTCGCAACCGAGCACCCTACGCGGCGTGCCCAGCCAACGAAGTGCCTACGCGAACAACCCCGCGCCCACGTAGCTCCCCGTCCTCGGTCCCGGCGGCACGGCGAACACCGCGGAGCCGATGTGCTTGATGTACTCGTTGAGTCGATCCACTGAGCCGAGCTTGGTCTGGATGGTCACGAAATGCCCTGGGTCATTCATGAACGCGACGAAGAGCAGCCCTGCGTCGATCTGGCCCACCGAGTCGATGCCTTCTGTGTAGTTGTACGACCGACGGTGGATCTTGATGCCGTTGTTGTTTTCGTGCGAGGCGAGAGCGATGTGTGATGTCGGGGAGATCACGGGTTCGCCGGTCGCGCTCTTCTTCGTGAAATCGGGGGTGTCGAACTCTTTGCGTCCGCTGAGTGGGGCTCCCTCGCCTTTTGTGCGGCCGAAAACCGCCTCCTGGTCGCTGATCCTGTCGGTGTCCCACACTTCGATGTTCTGGTGGATTTTGCGCGCAACCAGATAGGTGCCGCCGTTCATCCATGACTGTTGCTGATTCTTCAGCCACACCCACTTGTCGAAATCCATGTCGTCGACGATGTTGCGCGTTCCGTCCTTGAACCCGAGCAGGTTGCGCGGCGTCTCCTGGTTCGCGCCAGCGGATGCCCGACCGAAGCCGGTAACGGTCCAGTTGGTCGTCGCGGTTCCCCGCGCCATCCGTGTCAGGTTCCGGATGGCGTGGTACGCAACCTGGGGATCGTCCGCACAGGCGGAAAGGCAGAGGTCACCTCCGGTGAAGTCCGGCTGCAGCTGGTCGCTGGGAAGCGTGGGGAGGCGGGTCAGCAGCGTCGGTCGCTTGGCCGCCAGCCCAAAGCGCGAGTCGAAGAGGTCCGAGCCTAGTCCGATCGTCACGGTGAGGCCCTGGGCGCCGAGCCCGAGCGCTTCGCCGGAGTCGAGAGCCACGGCATCCGGGTTGATCGGATCCGGGTTGCCTATCGGTGCGCCCTTCACCAGCTGGGCGATCGCAGCAGTCCAGCGCGCGAGCAGCACTTGCAGGTCCGTCTTCGAGGTCGACTGCATGGTGTACGTCATGAACACCGTGTACTTCTGCGGGGCTGTTTGCACACCGGGCTGGTGTCCCTGGTCGAAATAGGGATACGACACGCCTGCGGTTGCGGATGTCTCCGACCCTCCGGTTCCCTCGAGCGCGAACGCCCCCGCGGCTCCGGCGACCGCGCCGACCAACAGCCCACTCGCAGCGAATCCACCCGCGCCGAGAAAGAACCCGCGTCGGCTCACACCCCGCTCGTCGTCTGCGTCACCGGAATTCTCTGGCGCTGGCTGTTCGCTGCCGGTCGGCGTCGTCATGTTCAGGCCGTCGCCACCTTGGCAGCTATTTGGGCCAGGTTCTCGTGAAGCGCCTCGACCGCCGCAGACAGGGTTGGCGCATCAGCGGCTTTCACGCTCGCGGTGTACGTCACGTACCCACCGAGCGCGGTCGGGTCCTTGTATTTGTCCAGGAGGGCGTCAACACTCGCGAACTGCGACACGATCGTCGTGGTCAGCGTTGGGTCGATCTGCTTGAGACCGGGCTCGAGGTAGGCGAACGCCTGCTCGGCGCCTTCGACGTTTGCCGCGACGTCAGCGAGGTCGATGTGGCTGTATGCCTCTTCTTCACCAGTGATCTTGGACGACTGCACTTCCTCCAGGAGGCCGGAGGCACCGTTCGCTAAGTCTTCTGGCTGGTAGGTCAGCGACCGGGTGAGGTCGTCGAGCTTACGCACGTTTGAGTCGAGTTCTGCCGCCAGTTTCACCGTGTTTGCAGTGATCGCCTTGGCCTGGAACAGGTCGCGCTCGACGGCGTGGAACCCGTGCCAGCCGACCTTCGGGTCGAGGTTCGATGCGCGCATGTCGATCAGGTAGTCAAGGTTGCCTGCGTTGTCAGTCGGGCTGAATCCTGGAAGTACGAAGCCGTCGACGTCGGATTCGACGCGCTCATAGTACGGACGAGCCTCTGCGTACGCCTTCTGGGCGGTGGCAACGTCACCGCTCTTGACCGCGGTGTTCAACGCGTCTGTCGCGCTGATCATGTTGTTGACCTCCTGCGTGACGTACGTTGCGTAACCCGCGATCCCTGTCTTGAGGGCACCCTGGACGGTGCTCGCGGCCTGCGCTGTCTTGCCCGTCACCGTGAAGGTTTGAAGCTCCTGGTCTGCTCCGGGGCAGTACAGCTGGTACTTGCCACCTGGCAGCGTTGCCGTGAACGAAACTGCGCCGAGCCCCGGCGCGAGGTTCTCCTTTTCACCGAGAATGCGTTGCTGGCTCAGCAACTCGACTTCGGTGATTGCGGTCGAGCTCTCGTTCTTGATCGTGAAGGTGATCGGCCCGGCCTTCGCCTTCGAACCGCTGAGCGTGCAGACATCCTTACCGCCTTTGTTGGCGAGAGTCACGTTGACCTGCGACGATCCATCGACCACGTTCGCGACTGCACCAGAGGCACCCGGCGAGCTAGCTGGCGTGCCGGAGCACGAGGTGAGCAGCACAGCGCTCACGAGTGCGAGCGCGGCAACGCCGAGGGCTCGGCGGAGGATTCGGGTCATGCGTGGTTCTCCTGCGTATTCGGGATGATTGCGGCCGGTGACGTCTTCTTGGCTGTGACTTCCCGTGGTGCGCGCTTGAGTGCAAATCCGACGAGTACGAGCGCCGCGAGGGCCAGCGCAATGGGCACCCAGAGCTTCCAGAGCAGAAGTTCGGATGTCTCGGCCGCCCGATTCGCGATGCCGGCGAGCGTGGTGACGGTGTAGCCGTCTGTGACTTGCCACGAGGCGGGGGAGCCGGCGCCCCTGGTCACTGAGATGGTGCGAGCAGTGCTGAGGCCGCCACCCGAAAGCGTGAGAATCGTGGTCGGGGTCTGCTGCGCGGCCACGAGGGTGCCGTCGACCGTTGACATGCTTGTCGCGGTCTTTGACACCCAGTTCGCGCTGAACGGACCCGGATTCTGGGTCGCATTGACGCCGATGGGAAGTCGTCCCCCATTCAACGAGATCAGCTCGGTGAGCGACAGTGTCGTCGGGAGTTTCGCAACAGACTGTTTCGTGGTCACGGTCCAGCTCCGCGACGAGAGGCCGTTGATCGTGGACGGCACACCGGTCCCTGTCGGAAATACGGTGGTGTCGCTCGCGCCCTGTACGCGTGACGTCAGAGTCGCGCTTGAGCCACCAACTCGCGCGATTGCAGTGCCGTTCGAGCCATCCGAAGACTTCACGGGTGGCGCGGGCGCAACGAAGGCGCCGGGCAGTTGCACGCCGACAGCCAGCGCGGCGGCGGCGATGGCGAGCGTTGCGGCGATCGCGAATCTCAGCCGCGGCAGTTGGGTGGGTGCCGGGCGCTTCTTCGCGGGCCACAGAAGATAGATGAGGGTGGGAATCAGGAAGGCAGCCCAGCCAACGACCTCGATCATGCGGGGGTCGGCCGGGATGCCGAGCACGCCCGTCAGCAGCGCGGCCTGAACCGAGCCGACCGGTGCGAGCCAGGAGAGGTCGAGCGTGCTCTGCTGTCCGACCGTGATCCAACCTGCTTCGTGCGCCGTGCGAAGCGAAGTCAGAACGAGGCCGGCGGCGACGAAGACCAGGAAAACGCCCGTGATTTTGAAGAATCTGCCCAAATTGATGCGAACGCCGCCCCGGAAGATGCCGATGCCGATCGCTACTGCGATTCCCACTCCGATGAGCGCGCCGGCACCCGCCGCGAGGGTGTTCGATGCCGATTGGAATGCCGCGAGGATGAACACGGAGGTCTCGAAACCCTCCTTGAGAACGGCGAGAAACGCCATGCCGACGAGCGCCCACGCCGTCCCGTCCCGGAGAGCACTCTCGGCCTGGCCTTCGAGCTCAGAGCGCATGTGACGCGCGTGGGTGTTCATCCACCCGATCATCGCGGTGACAAAGGTGACCGCCACGAGTCCGATGATCGACTCCATGCCCTCCTGCTGCGCCTGGGGCAGGCTCACGGATACGAGCTCGAGCACAACGCCCACTGCGATGCTCAGCACGACGGCGATTGCCACTCCGATCCACATCGGCCGGAGCGGCTTGCCGGTTCGACTGAGGAACGCGGCAATGATCCCGACGATGAGGGATGCCTCGAGGCCCTCACGGAGTCCGATGACGAGAGTTGCGAGCATGACGAATCTGACCGGGGTTTTCAGTAGGAGGCGTGAGCGGCTGGCTGGCCAGCTTCGGCTGGTTCACGACCAGCGAAATGTTGGTAAGGCTATCCTTACTTCGTCGACCCTACAGGGACGCTCAGCATCTGTCCAATAGTCTGGGCTGGGAAACCACCTCGAACTGCGGAGACTGAAAAATGAGCGGAACTGAGCGGGTGCTCTTCGTTCACGCCCACCCCGATGATGAGACCATCGAGACCGGCGGAACGCTTGCGACTCTCGTGGACCGGGGAGCACGAGTGAGCGTCGTCACATGCACTCGGGGCGAACGTGGCGAAGTCATCGGCGAGGGTCCTGGTGCGTCGGTAGCCTCGCCAGAGGCGCTCGCCGCGCTTCGGCAAGACGAGTTGCGCGCGGCAATGCGTGTGCTCGGAATCACCGATCATCGCTTCCTTGGTGAAGCCGGCGCGCGATGGTCTGGCCGCGCTCCCCGCACCTACCTGGACTCGGGAATGAAGTGGGGTCTTCGCGGTGCCGAGCCGACGGGCGAGTTTGACCCGTCGACGCTCACGGGTGCCGAATTCGGTGATGTGTCCGCAGACATTGCGGCAGTCATCCTCGATGTGAAGCCGGATGTCGTGGTCAGCTACGACGATCGCGGCGGCTACGGGCATCCGGATCACATCCGCGCTGGTCAGGCCGCACGCCGCGCGGCCGAGGTGTACGGAGTCGCGTACTACTCGATTGACCCGGCAGCTCCCGACGGAGAGCAGACGGGGTCCGTCCGGGTGGACGTTGCTCCCGTGCTCGATCGCAAGCGCACGGCACTTCGCGAATATCGCACACAGCTCACCCTCGATGACGACGACGTGATGACCTACCCGGGCGGCCAGACGCGGCGCCTCGCGACCGTGGAGACTTTTAGCCGAATTCACGGCGAGAGCGACGACGTCGTGCCCTTCGCCGAGCAGCACACTGCGGCTCGCATCTTCGCGCTCGCCGTCGCCTTCATCATCGGCATCGCCACCGGCGCGTTGTTCAGCGTGTACTGCCTCTCGACCATCACCATCCTCGGCCAGCCCGTGTGGGGTGCCGTGATCGTTGGTGGCCTAGCGGTCGCTGCGATCCTGGTTGGGTTTCGTCTGGCCTTTGGCACACGCATGGTCGCGCTCGCGGCCGCGGTCGGGATGATCGTCGTTGTCGGACTCTTCACTGTTACCAGCGCAGGCGGCAGCGTCATCGTGCCTACCATCGCAACCAACGGCGCGGTCAGCGGTGCAGGCACGACTTGGGCGGTGCTGCCAACACTCATAGCCTTCGTCGTGCTTGCATGGCCGGGAAAACGGCGACCCGCCATCGGTAAGATTGGGTCTAGGTAATTAGCCTTCGAGCACTCGGACTCGTGGCACCGGTGAAAGGACCGCAGCAGTCGTGACGTACATCATCGCCCTTCCGTGCGTCGATCTGAAAGACCGCGCATGCATCGACGAGTGCCCAGTCGACTGCATCTACGAGGGGGACCGGATGCTCTACATCCACCCCGACGAGTGTGTCGATTGCGGCGCCTGCGAACCGGTGTGTCCGGTTGAAGCGATCTACTACGAGGATGACCTGCCGGACAAGTGGTCGGACTACCACAGGGCAAATGTCGAGTTCTTTAGCGAGATCGGTTCCCCGGGCGGCGCTGCCAAGGTCGGCGTGATCCACAGCGACCACCCGCTCATCGCCGAACTCCCACCGCAGCCGGTCGCGTAGATCGCGCTCGTGGCACTCGACTTACCGGACTTCCCGTGGGACACGCTTGTGCCTTACGCCGAGCGTGCGCGCTCGCATCCCGAGGGCATTGTTGATCTTTCCGTCGGATCGCCCGTCGATCCGACGCCGGAGTTCATTCGGGCCGCGCTCGCTGCAGCAACGGACGCACACGCGTATCCGCTGACGGCAGGCAGCGTTCCGCTCCGCGAGGCGATTGTCGCCTGGTACGCGCGACGCCGGGGAGTCGAACTCGGTGTCGCCAACGTGATGCCCTCTATCGGGTCCAAAGAGCTCGTCGCGCTTCTGCCACTCATGCTCGGTGTCGGCGCAGGCGACGTCGTCGTACAACCGACGCTCGCGTACCCGACTTATGCGATCGGCGCATCTCTCGTCGGGGCGGGAGTCGTGTCATCCGACGATCCAGCGGAGTGGCCCGAGAACACGAAGCTGATCTGGCTGAATTCGCCCGGCAATCCCGACGGCCGCGTTCGCGGCATCGAATCACTCCGGGCGGCGGTCGTTCGCGCACGTGAGCTCGGTGCCGTCGTCGTGAACGATGAGTGCTACGCGGAGTTGAACTGGGCGGCCGACGAGCCGACTCCGTCAATCCTCGATCCACAAGTTCTCGATGGATCGCGCGATCACGTGCTGTCGGTCTACTCGCTGAGCAAACAGTCGAATCTCGCGGGCTATCGCGCCGGCTTCGTCGCGGGATGCAGTGACCTCATCGCGGAGTTGCTGGCCGTGCGCAAACACATGGGACTCATCCCGCCGGCGCCGGTGCAGGCGGCGATGGTTGCCGCCCTCGGCAACGACGAACACGTCGCCGAGCAGCGCGAGCTGTACCGGGACCGTCGTGATCGTCTGAGGGACGCACTTGCGGCGGCCGGGTTCACGATCGACGACAGCGACGCCGGGCTCTATCTCTGGATCACCAGGGGCGAGGATGCCATGGCGACGGTGTCGCGGCTGGCCGACCTCGGTATTCTGGTGGCCCCAGGATCGTTCTACGGGGAACAACACCCGCGCCACGTGCGCGTTGCCCTCACCGCAACTGACGAAGCGGTCGACCGCGCCGTTGTGCGGCTTCGCACCGGTCTTTAGGCCAAACCTCCAACTAATTTGTCCGCGCTTTGGCGGATGCAACGGTTCACGCCGGTGCCAATTAGGCTGTAGGAGTGAGTGACGCTGCCAGCGAGAACGCCGAGACGGCGAGCCTCGAGTACGCCGGTCGAACGGCCGAATTTCCCATCGTGCACGCCGTTGACGGGCGTAGTGCCGTGGACATTTCGGCGCTGAGCAGGCAGACCGGCCTGAATACTTTCGATGGCGGTTTCGTCAACACCGCCGCCACCAAGAGCGCTATCACCTACATTGACGGCGACCAGGGCATCCTGCGGTATCGCGGATACGCCATCGAGGATGTCGCGGCGAACTCGACCTACCTTGAGGTCGCATGGCTGCTGATCTACGGCAACCTCCCGTCGGCGAGTGAGCTGGCGGAATTCGATGAGAAGGTTCGTCGCCACACGTTGCTCCATGAGGACATGCGGCACCTGTTCGATGCTCTCCCGCACAACGCCCACCCGATGTCCGTGCTTTCCAGTGCGGTCTCCGCTCTGTCGACCTACTATCAGGACTCGCTCAACGTGCACGATCCTGAGCAGGTTGAGATCTCAACCATCCGTCTCCTTGCCAAGCTGCCCGTGATCGCCGCCTACGCGCACAAGAAGAGCCTCGGCCAGGCGTTCCTCTACCCGGACAACTCGCTGAGCTTCGTCGACAACTTCTTGAAGCTCAACTTCGGCACCATGGCGGAGCCGTACGTCGTCAATCCCGTCGTGAGCAAGGCGCTCGATCGCCTGCTCATCCTGCACGAGGATCACGAGCAGAACGCCTCGACCTCAACCGTGCGCCTGGTCGGCTCAACGGAGGCGAACATCTTCGCCTCGATCTCCGCGGGTATCAACGCCTTGTACGGCCCGCTGCACGGCGGTGCGAACGAAGCGGTCCTGAAGATGCTCGGCGAGATCAAGGCGTCAGGGGAGACCGTCGACAAGTTCGTCGAGCGCGTGAAGAACAAAGAAGAGGGCGTGAAGCTCATGGGCTTCGGCCACCGGGTCTACAAGAACTTCGACCCGCGCGCACGGCTCGTCAAGGAGAGCGCGGATGAGGTGCTCGAGGCGCTCGGTGTGCAGGATGACCTGCTCGACATCGCTAAGGAACTCGAGTCGGTCGCGCTTGCCGATGACTACTTCATCGAACGCAAGCTCTACCCGAACGTGGATTTCTACACCGGCGTCATCTACAAGGCCATGGGATTCCCCGCGCGCATGTTCACTCCGCTGTTCACGATCGGTCGGCTGCCAGGCTGGATCGCGCACTGGCGCGAGATGAACGCCGACCCGACCACGAAGATCGGTCGTCCTCAGCAGGTCTACATCGGTGAGCCGCACAGGGAGTGGCCCGCTCGCTAGGGGTGCAGCTCCGGGTTCAGTTTCACTCCATTACCGGTGCGCGCAAGTACTTCGACCGCACCCGTGAGCGAATTGCGGCGGAAAAGCAGGCCGGGCACGCCGCTCAGTTCTGCGGCTTTGGCCGTGCGCCCTTCGAGAACCTCAGGGACCGCAGCTGGCCCAGGGACCGTAGCCGGCCCGGGGACCGGGCCCAGGATGTTCACCTTCGTGCCAGCCGTCACGTAGAGGCCGGCCTCCACGACGCTGTCGTCCCCGATCGAGATTCCGACTCCCGAGTTGGCCCCGAGGAGGACTCGCTCGCCAATCGCGACCCGCTCCTTGCCGCCCCCCGACAGCGTTCCCATGATGGATGCGCCGCCACCGACATCCGATCCGTCGCCGACGATCACGCCCTGCGAGATGCGGCCCTCCACCATGGACACCCCGAGCGTGCCTGCGTTGAAGTTGACGAAACCCTCGTGCATGACCGTCGTTCCGGACGCCAGGTGCGCGCCAAGCCGCACACGAGAGGTGTCGGCGATTCTGACGCGCGGCGGCATGACGTAGTCCACCATCCGAGGGAAGCGATCGAAGCTGTGTGCCGCGATACCGGCGCGCTGAAGCGACGGCCGGAGCCGGGTGAAATCGTCTGGGTGTACGGGTCCAGCGTTGGTCCACGCGACGATCGGCAGGTGGCTGAAAATCCCGTCGAGGTTGATCGTGTTTGGCTCGACGAGCAGGTGTGAAAGCAGGTGCAGGCGGAGGTAGGCATCCGGGGTCGAGGCGGGGGCAGCATCCAGATCGATGTCGATGGTGACGAAGTCGATGTGCACGTTGCGTCGCTTGTCGGCGCCCAGTTGTTGCTCGAATTCTGCAGGCGCGATGTAGCGCTCCGTGCCCGAGGGAATCGCGCCGAGCTTTGGCTCCGGGAACCACGTGTCGAGGATGGTGCCGTCGCCGGCTATGGTCGCGAGTCCGTATCCCCATGCGGCACGAGAAGTCATGGCATAAGCGTAGCGAGCGGTCGCGGCTCACGCCGGTGCTCCTAGCTCTGTCATCTACACTTGGCCCATGCCGCCCTCGCCCGCGACCACGCTCGATCTTGCGGCATCGTCGATCGACATCACGCGGCAAATCTGTGACATCCCCAGCGTCTCGGGGGATGAGGCTGTGCTCGCGAACGCCATCGAGGCGTCGCTGCAACTGCCACATCTGGAGCTCTATCGCGACGGCGATGCGATCGTCGCCCGCACTAACCTCGGGCGCGCCCAGAGGGTCGTCATCGCCGGTCACATCGACACGGTGCCGATCAATCACAACCTGCCGACCGAGCGGCGCCCTTCGACAGGCTCAGGGACCGAGCCCGGCTCAGCGACCGAGGAGCTCTGGGGCCGCGGGACCGTCGACATGAAGGGTGGCGTCGCCGTCCAGCTGAAACTCGCGGCAGAGCTCACCAACCCGAAGTTCGACGTCACGTGGATTTGGTACGACCACGAAGAGGTTTCGGCCGCCCTGAACGGACTCGGCCGAATCGCGCGCGCTCGCCCCGACCTGCTTGACGGCGACTTTGCGATCCTCGGCGAGCCGACCAACGCCATCATCGAAGGCGGATGCAACGGAACTCTTCGTTTCGAGGTTCGCGCCTTCGGCAAGCGAGCCCACGCGGCGCGCGCGTGGGTCGGGCACAACGCCATCCACGACCTCGCCCCAGCTCTCGCGATTCTCGCCGCCTACGAGCCCGCCGAACTCGAAGTCGATGGTCTCGTGTATCGAGAGGGACTCAACGCCGTTGGTATCTCGGGGGGCGTGGCTGGCAATGTCGTGCCGGACGAGGCGATGGTGCACATCAACTATCGCTTCGCACCGAGTCGGAGCGGTGCAGCCGCGGTCGAGGCGATGCGGGAGCTGTTCGCGGGCTTCGACCTCACTGTCGTCGACTTGTCGGAGGGCGCTCGTCCAGGACTGGACGCCCCGATCGCACGAGACTTCATCGCCGCGGTCGGCGGAGATCCATTACCGAAGTACGGCTGGACGGATGTCGCCCGCTTCGCGGCTCTGGGCATCCCCGCGGTGAACTACGGACCGGGCGACCCCCTTCTGGCGCACGCCGATGACGAACGCGTGCCGGTTGAACAGATCACCGCCTGCGAGAACGGGTTGCGGTCCTGGCTGACGGGCGCCCATGACTGAGACGGTCGCCGCGCGGCGGACTCCGTCCCATCCCTCACTGAAGGTGCGCTATCGGCTCACGCCGTGGTGGGTGAAGGTGCTCGTCATCTTCGCCGCGTCACGGGTCGTGTCCACCATCATCCTGCTCGTCTTCGCTTCATTGCAGGCGGCAAACCCGTGGACGGGCGCGCATCCCGACTACTTTTCCTTCGCCCAGATCTGGGATGGAACGTGGTTCCGGTTCGTCGAGGAGTATGGCTACCCGGCGCAGCTACCGGTCGACCAGAACGGGAACGTCCAGCAGAACACGTGGGCGTTCCTACCGCTCTACCCCCTCATCACGCGCGGTCTGATGACGCTCACCGGGCTGCCGTTCGACGTCGCTGGCGTGATCATCTCCGTGCTCTGTGCTGCCGGCGCTGCGCTCGTGTTCTACAAGCTCCTCACCCCGCAGTTGTCGTCATCCTCTGCGCTGTTCGCGGTCGTGTTGTTCTGCGTCGCCCCGCTGTCGCCGGTGTATCAGGTCGACTATGCGGAATCCATGCAGGTGCTCTTTCTGGCGCTCGCATTGCTCTACCTGCAGCGTCGGCGCTACTGGCTGACGTTGCCCTTCGTTGCGGCGTTGTCATTCACGAGACCCGGCGGGCTGGCTTTTGCTCTGACGCTCGGCCTGCATGTCATCTACCGCTGGGTGGTGCGACGACGGGACCCGTTTCCGGTTCGGGAAATCGTGGCGGCAGTCTCGGCCACAGTGATCAGTCTCGCGCTCGGATATGCCTGGCCCGCGATCGCCGGGCTGGTCACAGGTCGGGCGAACGCCTACGTCGACACCGAACTGTCCTGGCGCACCCCGTACGGTTTCTTCACCCTTGCGCCATTTCAACCGTGGATCGAAGGCGCAACGTGGTGGTTGGGGTTCATCGGCGTAACCAACAAGGTCATTCCCATCGCGCTCCTCGTGCTCGCGGTCGCGCTCTTCGCGCTGTTGATGTTCAGCCCGTGGGTGAAACGCATCGGCGTGGACCTTCGCCTTTGGGTCGCGAGTTGGACGGTCTACCTCCTCGCGGTGTTCTTTCCACAGTCGAGCGTGTTCAGGATGTTCGTGCCCGCGTTCCCCATTCTTGGTGCCTTCGCTGTTCCGAAATCGCGTGTCTACCGAGTAACGATCGTTCTACTGTTCATCGCCGGGCAGGTTGCGTGGGTGTATATGACCTGGTGGTTCAGCAGTTCACAAGACTGGACGCCGCCCTAACAGGTGTCCTCGTTTTCGTGATGCCCCCCAGATAGGCGATAATGGAGAGGTATCCATTGAAAGGGGACCACTCATGGCAGCCATGAAGCCGAGGACCGGGGACGGCCCGATGGAGGCTGTCAAAGAAGGGCGCCTCATTATCGTGCGGGTGCCTCTCGAGGGTGGTGGGCGCCTCGTGGTGTCCGTCAATGACGCCGAGGCGAAGGAACTTCACGACGCGCTTGCCAGCGTCGTCGTGCCGTCCGCCTAACGCGCACCTCGGTCCCTGAGGTTCTCGTGCGGTCCCTGAGGTTCTCGAAGGGCCTACCGCGCTACGCGAGTCAGCTGCAACAGCCCGTCACCCGCGAGTGACAGTGCACCAAGTACCGCCGGCGATCCGCCGATTTCGGTAAGCAGCGTTCGAAAGTCTTGTGACGTGTCATCTCGCTGGGCCGGGTCGGCAACGCGTCCGCGCCACAGTGCATGTGGCACGAGGACTGTTCCGCCGACGCGCACAAGCCGCAGCGCGTGCTCCACGTATTCGATGACGGATGCTGGATCCGCGTCAACCAAAACCAGGTCGTAGCTGGCCTCGTTCATGCGCGGAAGCACCTCGTGCGCGCGTCCCGCAATCAGTCGGATGCGGTTCGCGGGCACACCGACGTCGGTGAACGCGCGTTTAGCGGCCTGTTGGAATTCGATCTCGATGTCGATCGAAGTAAGGGTGGCTTCCGGAGCGCCCGCGAACATCCAGAGACCGCTCACGCCGAAGCCGGTGCCGATTTCGATGATCGATGAGGCGTTGGTCGCGGCCGCGATCACAGCGAGTTGTGCTCCCACGGCCGGTGATACGGGTTCGACGCCGTTCTCGAGTGAATGAGTTCTGGCGAGCGCTATCGTCTCGCTCTCGACGGCGAAGTCTTCTGCGAACTTCCAGTCCAGGTCTTTTGCGGGCACGTGATACTCCTTGTGATCTCCCAGCCTAGGGCGAGCTCTCATGCAGGAGAGCTATTCTTGGCTTCGTGTTTGGGTTGACATTCGACAAGGTGCTGATCATCGCGATCATCGCCGTCTTTGTCTTGGGGCCCGAGCGCATGCCGTACTACGCAGGCCAACTTGCGCGTCTGGTCAAATCGGTGCGCGCCATGGCGAACGACGCAAAAGACCGCATGCGCGAAGAGATGGGTCCGGACTTCGACGAGGTCGACTGGAAGAAACTCGATCCGCGCCAATATGACCCGCGCCGCATCATCCGCGAGGCCCTCCTCGAAGACGAAACGGATGTCCCGGTTGTGCGACCGGTCACGGCTCCCGCGGCGAGTCAGCGCGCTGCGCTTGCGGACGGCCCCGCGCCGTATGACACGGAGTCCACGTAAGGTTTCACGTTCCGAAGACCAAATGCGGCCTGGACTGATCCGCTTCGGCTTGGTTTCGCAGAAATTTGAGCGCTTTCGACGCCGAAACCGCCTCGCCGTGGGTAACTGTGCTCCATTGGGACAACTGTGTTCGGGCGCCCGACCTCATTTGTCCCGAACGGGCACATACGCGCCGGTCGCGAGGGCAGACCCACGGAAAACGGCCAAACGTCTGCGAAACGGGCCCAAAGGCGGATCAGTCCATGCTGCTTTTGTACTTCGGGACGCTACCCCGAGCGCGCGCAGCATTACCTGCGCCGAATCGCCTTCAGCGACTTGAGCGCGAGCGTCATGACCCCGGCGAGTTTGCCCGCGGCGACGCCCGTGCCCGGAAGCGTGATTATGCCAGTTGACTGAGCGACAGTTCGGGAATCGACGAAACGCAGCAGTCCTTCTCGTCCGTTTCTGCGGCCGAGGCCCGAGTGCTTCATGCCTCCCATCGGTGCGTCGATGCTGCCGAAGCTGGCTCGGTAGCCCTCGTTGATGTTGACGCTGCCCGCGGTGATCTGTTCGGCGACGCGTCTTGCACGGCGAACCGAACCGCTGAAGACGGAGGCGTTGAGGCCGAACTCCGACGCATTGGCCGCGTTGATCGCATCATCCTCGGTCTCCACAATCGAGAGCTCGACGACCGGACCGAAGGTCTCGCCCGCGAAGCAGAGCATCTCGCTCGTCACATTCGTGAGCACCGTTGGTTCGTAGAAGTACGGGCCGAGTTCCGGGCGCGCTTTGCCGCCGGCCAACAGCGTCGCGCCCTTGGCGACCGCATCCTTGACGTGCGCGTCGACCCGATCCAGTTGGGCCGCGCTCGCGAGCGACCCGACATCGGTCGAGTAGTCGAGCGCCGAACCCTGAACCAGGGAATTCACCCTCGCGACGAATTCCCGCGTGAAATCCTCCGCGATTGCTCGTTGCACGTAGATGCGCTCCATTGAGACGCAGAGCTGGCCCATCGACGAGAAACAGCCGTGGACGGAACTCGCCGCCGCTTTCGCCGGGTTCGCATCATCCAGAACGATCATCGGGTTCTTGCCGCCGAGCTCGAGGGATGCACCGACAACACGTCCGAGCGCTCGCTGTCCGACTTTCGTTCCGGTTGCGGTCGAGCCGGTGAAGCAGACGTAGTCCGCCGAGTCGACGACCGCGTTACCTATCTGGTTTGCGTCGCCGACAACGACAGACCAGAGCGCGGCGGGAAGTCCCGCCTCGATGAAGGCCCTGCGAGCAGCGAGCACGGTTAGCACTGTCTGGTTGTCCGCCTTCTGCACGACGGCGTTGCCGGTTGCGAGGGCGGGGATGACGTCCATGAGGGCGAGGCTGAGGGGGTAATTCCACGGTGTGATGACGCCGATGACGCCCTTCGGCCGGTAGCTCACGCGTGTGACCATCACGAGCGGAATGCCGGCCCGACGGCGTCGCGTGCGCGTGACGCTTCGCGCGGCGAGCGCCGCGTACCGGGTGGCCGATGCCCCCTGGAAGAGTTCCTCGTATGCGGGCCCGCGAGTCTTGCCGGTCTCAAGCTGCACCAGGTCGAGAAGTCGCTCGCTATCGGCTAAAAGCCGATCGTGGCCGGCCAGCAGAATGCGGCGACGATGTGCCGGGCTCGCGGCGAACCAGGCTTGTTGTGCGACCCGGGCTGCGGATGTCGCGTCCGTGACATCCTGCGCCGTGCTCGTCGGCAACTCGCACAGCACCTCGCCTGTGAACGGCGCGATGACCGAAGTCGACCTGCCGGATGTCGCGGTCAGGTCGCCGAGCAAACTCCCGGCGATGGACTGTGCTGTTGCTGACATGGCCAAAACGCTACTACCTCGAAGTCGGGGGTCGGTTCGAGGGGCTAGTGGAATTCGGCTCGAATTCTTGCGGCTACACTTTCCCTTCATGTCTGCATCGGAGCAACCCCTTAGTCGGAAGACCGTCGCGACCTACGCGATCGGTTCGCTTGGGACGGGAGGCTTCGCCACCCTGCCGGGACTCGTGCTCGTGTACTACCTGACAGACAACCTCGGGCTCGCCGCCATCCTCTCCGGTGTCGTCGTCACGGTCGCCAAGGTTTGGGATGTCTTCATCGATCCACTGATCGGATCGTGGAGCGACCGGAGCCTGCGACTTCACGGCACACGTCGTCGATTCATGGTGCTCGGCGGATTGTTGCTGCCCGTCTTCTTCATCGTCACGTTCGCGGTGCCGATCGGCCTGCCCAGCGGGATCTCCGCCCTGTGGGTGTTTGTCGCGTTCGTGCTTACGGCGACCGCCTTCAGCCTGTTCCAGGTGCCGTACATCGCGCTGCCCGCCGAACTCACGGGGAGCTACAACCAGCGCACGAGACTTCTCACGATGCGCGTGATGGTGCTGACGGTCGCGATCCTGCTGTTCGGTGCAGGCGGCCCAGCCCTTCGCAACCTCGGCGGTGACAACCACTACGCCGGATACCTGCTCATGGCGGTAGTCGCTGGCGTGGTTATCGGAGTCGGGATGCTCGTTTCATCACGAGTCGCGCCCGTTGGAGTGCCAGCCTCGAGCGCCGCCACGCCAGAAGCGAGCGCCGGGGGATACCGCGCAGGCTTAGCGGCACTTCGCCGCAGCCAGCCGTTCCGCGTGCTCGTCGTCTCCTTCCTCTTGCAGGCTCTCGCCACCGGGCTCATGCTTGCCGGGGCGCAGTACATCGCCACCTACGTTCTCAATAGTGAGGATGCGGTCACCTACCTCTTTGTTGCGCTCATTGCGCCCGCCATCGTGTTCGCGCCGGTATGGGCGGCCATCGCGCGTCGCATCGGTAAGGAACGTGGATTCATGATTGCGAGCATCCTGTACGGCATCGCCGCACTCTCGATGGTCGGCCTGCTGTGGGCGCCGGGAGCGTGGGTGTACCTGCCTGTTGCGCTGGCCGGCGCGGGGTACGCGGGCATGCAGTCGCTTCCGATGTCGATGCTGCCGGACGTCATCTCGTACGACGCTCGCACCAGCGGACCCGGTGCGGCCGGTGCGTTCGGCGGCATCTGGACGGCGGGGGAGACCACCGGGATGGCTCTCGGCGCTACTGCGCTCACTGTCATCCTCGCGCTGAGTGGCTACGTGTCCTCGTTCGGGGACCAGCACGCGACCCAGTCGCCGACCGCCATCGCAGGCATCGTTCTCAGCTTCAGCGTTGTGCCCGCGGTGTTCATCGGGGCCAGCCTCATCGCCCTGTCCCGATATCGGTTGCGGCGCAGCGACATCGATTCGCTCGTCGAGTCAGCTCCAGCTTCGGAGGTGGTGGCATGACCGACTTCGAGGTCGACCCGGCAGACATCCTGTCCCGTCTTCGCGAACTGCGTTCAGCGGATGCGCCCACGCACGGCGGTCACGTCCTCAGCTACGTTTACGACTCCGGTCTCGCCGAACTCGACGAACTGGCGGCGGAAGCCATTCGCATAGTGCAGCCGGTCAACGGTCTCGATCCGACGACCTTCACCTCGGTGGCGGTCATGGAGCGCGAGGTCATCGGCTTCGCGCGCGATCTGCTGCACGGTGACGACGACGTCGTGGGAAGTGTGACGACAGGCGGCACCGAGAGCTGCCTGCTCGCTGTGAAGACTGCTCGCGACAACTGGCGCCTCCGCGGGGGAGTTGGGCAGCCGCGGCTGCTCGCGCCGATCACCGTTCACGCCGCGTTCCAGAAGGCTGCGCACTACTTTGGGCTGGTTCTCGACCTGGTTCCGGTGGACCCGACGACCGGTGCGGTTGCGGCATCCGCGCTGATCTCGAGGCTTGGAGCGGATGTCGCGCTCGTCGTGGTTTCAGCGCCGAGCTATCCGTTCGCAGGTCTCGACCCCGTCGCGGAGGTTGCCGCAGTCGCACTTGCTGCGGGAGTCGATTGCCACGTCGACGCGTGCATCGGTGGACTCGTGCTGCCGTTCTGGGACGGATTGCCACCATGGGACTTCGCGGTCGCAGGCGTCACCTCGATCAGCGCTGACCTCCACAAGTTCGGGTACGCGCCGAAAGGTGCATCCGTGCTGCTTCAGCGTGGACGTGACCGCCAGCGCACCCAGTACTTTGCAACGACGCGCTGGCCCGGGTATCCAGTGGTCAATCCGACCATCCTCGGGTCGAAGTCGGCCGGCGCTCTAGCTGCGTCGTGGGCGATCATCCAGGCGCTCGGCATGCCCGGATTCGCGCGCTTGGCGCAATCCTGCGCTCGGTCGACCGCCGCGCTGATCTCCACCATTTCTGGCATCGTCGGACTACGCGTCGTCGGCACGCCGGTCGGACCGCTGATCGCAGTGACCACGGATGACTCGGTCCCCGCCGAGCAGCGCGTCGACCCGCATCACTGGGCCGACCAGGTGCGTGAGCACGGATGGCTGCTGCAACTGCAGCCTGGCGTCGACGGGCTGCCCCGGACGACGCACCTCACGATCACTCCCGTGACCGAGGGTGTTCTGCCTGCGTTGACTGCGGCGCTGGTCGCGGCGGCCGACGAGGTGCGCGGGGTGCCAGGAGTTGCTGCGGCTGAGGTGCTTGGCGCGCTCCCGCCACTGTCGGGACCATTGGATTCCGACTCCGCGTTCGCGCTGCTGTCGGGCCTCGGGCTGGGCGCGGGAGTTGGGCTCCCCGATCGGATGGCGCCGCTGCTGGCAATCATGGAAGCGCTGCCCGCGCCCGTCGCGGAGAGGCTGTTGACGGAGTTGCTGGCGCGGTTGGTTGAGCCGCGCGTCGTAGTTGGTTGAGTAGCGGCGCGTAGCGTCGCGTATCGAAACCGGTTGAGGGTTCCGTGGTGCTTAAAGGCGGCATCGATGGTCTGCGTGAGTTGCCCGGTTCTGCTGGGTTCGGGCTGCTGAACTTGACGGATGTGGGCGACTCACGGCCTGCCGGGACGTGCGTCCGGGCCAAAACAACATCCCCTCTACGAAACCGTCCTCTCCCGCTACTTCACCCCCGCCCACAAACGCGGCATGATCATCCGGACCCCACTGCGTCGGCCCCGGCTGCCACAACCACGCCGCCTGGTGCGACGCCCACCATGTCGAATACCATTCCCGCGGCGGACCCACCAACCTCACCGGGGACGACACCGCCTGGCGGCCAGCCGGACAACCCCGACCCCACGCCAACGCCGCCTAACCACACCCGCACCCGGTGCGGCGGAAGTGCGAGCGCGACGACGGCGCGACATCGTCAACGACCACGACCCTCGGCAACCGGCCACCCACGCACCCGGTCAATGCCGCTTTTAAGCACCACGGAACCCTCAACCGGTTTCGATACGACCGCTGCGCGGTCTACTCAACCAACAACAGACAAGAGCGCTCAAGCGCGGGGTTAGCTGACCGAAAGTCCCAGCTTGCGACCGGCGAGTCCACGCGCGCGCACTGCGAGTTGATCGGCCACGGAGAGAATGGCGGCGGCGGCCGGGTCATCGGGGTGGGCGAGCACGACGGGCTCGCCGGCGTCACCACCCTCGCGAAGTGCGATGCTCAGCGGAATGGAGGCGAGCACGGGAACCACGTCATCCGCGGTTGAGAGCCTGGCCGCGACATCCGCAGCACCGCCGCTGCCGAAGAGTTGGAGAACTGTGCCGTCCGGTTGGATCAGTCCTGCCATGTTTTCGATCACGCCGATCACCTTTTGGCCGGTCTGGCGGGCGACGAGGGCGCTGCGTTCGGCGACTTCCGCGGCTGCCGGCTGGGGCGTCGTCACCACGATCACTTCGGCCTGGGGGAGAAGTTGGCCGACGGAGATCGCAACATCACCAGTACCAGGCGGCAGATCGAGGAGCAGGATGTCGAGATCGCCGAAGTACACGTCGGTCAGAAACTGCTGGATGGTGCGGTGCAGCATCGGTCCGCGCCACGAAACGGCCGTGCCGGAGCCTCCCGAAGGCACGAACATCCCGATCGAGATCACCTTCACGTCGTGCGCGACCGGCGGAAGGATCATGTCGTTGACCTGGGTTGGCTTGGCGTCAGCAACGCCGAGGATGCCAGGGATCGAGAAGCCGAACACGTCGGCGTCGACAATTCCGACACGGAGTCCGCGCGCGGCGAGTGCGACGCCGAGGTTCGCCGTGATGGTTGACTTGCCGACGCCACCCTTGCCGCTCGTGATCGCGTAGATGCGGGTCAGTGAGTCCGGTCCGAATTGGAGTGTCTTCGGTCTTCCGCCGCGGAGTTTCTCGGTGAGCGCATCCCGCTCCGACTTGGTCATCACCGTGACGTTCACAGCGGTCGAGGTCACGCCCTCCACCGATGCCACGGCGTCGTGAACGTCATGTTCGATTCTGTCTGCGGCCGGACATCCGATGATCGTCAGCTTGATGTCGACGGATGCCGCGCCCTCGACGACTGACACGTCGCCCACCATGTCGAGCTCTGTGATGGGACGTCGGATCTCGGGGTCGATGACGGTGGTCAGCGCCGCGAGAACACGGTCGCTGAGCTCGTTGAAGCGCGTCGGCTCAACCAACTACGTCCTTGTCACGAGTCTTGTCGAGTTCCTCGAGGAGCGAGCGAAGCTCGGCACGAATGAAGTCCTTGCTCGCCATATCCTTCATTGCCAGTCGCAGTGACACGATTTCGCGCGCAAGGTATTCGGTGTCGTTGAGATTGCGTTCGGCCCGCTGGCGGTCCTGCTCGATCTGCACCCGGTCACGGTCATCCTGTCGGTTCTGCGCGAGCAGGATGAGGGGAGCGGCGTACGAGGCCTGCAGCGACAGGATGAGCGTGAGGAGCGTGAAGTTGAGGAGGCGCGGATCGAACTGCGCGTGCAGCGGCGCCCAGGTGTTCCAGGCGATCCACACGACCACGAAGATCGTCAGGCCGACGAGGAACCACGGTGTGCCCATGGCGCGCGCGAACCCTTCGGAAAAGCGGCCGACGCGGTCGTTATTTCCACCTCGGGGGACGAACGAAGTGCGCAGGCCCTTGGGCGAATCGAGTCGGGACTCGTTGCGGTTGTTAGCGCGTGCCATTTGTCGTCCTCCTAGCTGTCTTTACCGGGATCGTTGCAGTAGATGTGTCGCTGTTAAGCGACTCGGTACTGCTCTCGTGGTCGGTACTTCGCCAGTCCTCTGGGAGTAGGAAATCGAGGACGTCGTCAATGGTCACCACCCCGACCAGACGATGGCTTTCGTCAACAACGGGGATGGAAATGAGGTTGTAGCTCGCGAGCCGACGAGCCACCTCGGCGGCGGGTGTGTTTGCCGTCACCGGCTCAAGCGTCTGGTCGAGCAGCGTTCCGAGGCGCTCGTTCGGTGGGTAGCGCAGCATCCGCTGGAAGTGCACCATTCCGAGGAAGCGACCGGTCGGCGGCTCGTACGGCGGCAGGGTCACACAGACGGCAGCGCCGAGCGCTGGGGCAAGTTCGTGGCGACGGATGAGCGCCAGCGCCTCCGCAACGGTGGTGTCTGACGACACGATGATCGGCTCTGTTGTCATGAGCCCGCCGGCGGTGTCGGGAGCATAGGCGAGCAGAAAGCGCACGTCCTCCGCCTCTTCTGGCTCCATGAGTTCGAGGAGTGCCTCGCCACGCTCTTCGCTGAGTTGTGCAATGAGGTCGGCCGCGTCATCCGGCTGCATCTGGTCAAGCACGTCTGCCGCGCGGTTGTCGTCGAGCTGGTTCAGGATGTCGACCTGCTCGTTCTCCGGCATTTCCTCGAGCACGTCGGCCAAGCGCTCGTCGGAGAGTTCGTCGGCGACCTCGAGCATGCGCTGCTCCGGCAGGTCGAGCATCGCGTTTGCGAGGTCGGCTGGTAGCAGATCGGAGTAACTTGCGACCAGTTGCGTCGCCGACTGCGATTCGCCAGCCGTCGTCTTCTCGACGGCGTCGGCCCAGTTGACGAAGACTGTCTGGCCCTTGCCGAAGGAGGTGGTCTTGGGTCGGCGGCAGAACAGCTGGGTGATCTCCCATTCGCCCTGGCTGCGTTCCTCGATCGCGACATCCTCGATGGTTGCCTCACCGGAGTTGTCGCGCAGTGTCACCTTGCGACCCAGCATTTCGGCGAGCACGCGAACTTCGCCCCCTCGCTGCTCGAAGCGGCGGAGGTTGATGAGCCCGGTCGCGATGATCTGGCCGGAACCGATGCTGTTCACCCTGCCGACGCTCAGGAACACCCTGCGGCGACCGGGAACTTCGACGACGAATCCGATGACTCGAGGTGAGTGGGATGCGCGGTACACGACGAGTACGTCCCGAACCTTGCCGACTTTGTCGCCAAAGGGGTCGAAAACGGAGCACCCGGCCAGACGGGCCACGAACACTCTCGTCGCGCTCACGGATATAAGCGTAGTCGCGCGTGGAAGAATGAGCCGGTGACCAACCAGCCGCCGTTTTCGCGCCGTGGCACGGCCATGCCATCGATCCCGAAAGGCGACGTTCTCGGTACGTACGAGACGTACGAAGAGGCCCAGCGGATCGTCGACAAACTGGCCAAGGCGGACTTCGACGTGCGTCAGCTTTCGATCATTGGCAACGACCTGAAAACGATCGAACGCGTCACCGGAAAGCTCACCTACGGTCGCTCGGCGCTGGGTGGCGCCGCAACCGGGGCGTGGCTCGGGATGTTTGCTGGGCTGCTGCTGCTCACATTCTCAGGCAGCGCGAATCTGACTTACGCGATCGCGGTCGTCGTCATCGGCGCCGCTTTCGGGATGCTGTGGGGCGTCGTTCGCTACGCGGCCAATCGGCAGAAACGCGACTTCACGTCAACGCACCAGGTTGTCGCATCCTCGTATCAGGTGATCGCCCCGCCGAGCGTCATCGTGCGGGCGCAGGAGTTGCTGCAGCGCACGGATGAGGCGTAACGCCCGTGCCCACCTCGAGACTCGAGGCATTCAGCGATGGAGTTTTCGCGATCGCGATCACGATTCTCGTGCTGGCCATCCAGGCGCCGCCCAAGACGGACCACCTGCTTGAGCGCCTTCTCGATCTCTGGCCGTCGTACCTTGCCTACATCATCAGCTTCCTGCTGATTGGTCTGCTCTGGGCGAACCACCACGTAATGTTCGAGCACATCGTCAAGACGGATCGCCTGCTGATGTTCATCAACACGCTTCTCTTGGCGATCGTCGCGTTCATTCCATTCATCACCGAGGTTGTCGCTCTCTCGTTCCGAAACGGCGACGGCCAGTCGATAGCAATCGCGGTCTACGGGGCGACCCTCGTGCTCGGCGGGCTGTGTTTCAACGGGATCTGGCGGCACGCCTACAGGGGTGGCCTCATGGATGGCGCGGTGACCGATGCCGGCGTTGGCCGGATGACGCGACGCATCCTCTTCGGGCCAATCTCGTACGCGGTCGGCGGGATCGTCGGCTTCTTCGTGCCAGCGCTCGGTGTCGTGATCTTCGCGGCGCTTATCCTCTTCTACTGGCTGCCAATTCCGCAGCGGAATCAGCGCGGCGAGAAGGTGGGTAGCCGGTGATGGAGCGTGACAGGTCCGCGACAGTGGGCGAGCGTCGGTATGCTCCCCATGCAGTACACCAAGGATTCCGTGGTCTCGGCGGATGGGACGACGATCGGCTATCGCCAAATGGGGCGGCGCCTCGTCGAGGATGTCGCGGCGCTAGTTGAGACGACCGGCGCCGAGCGGATGTTCGGCCTGAGCGTGCGCGGCCTGACGACGTCTCCATTGTCTCGCTCATTCCGACGCTGCACTACGACATGCTCCGCGTTGCCGAAACGGAGGACACGGTGGACGAGGACCGCGCCATGGATGCGGACGAGCTGCTGCTCCGCGGCAGCACGAGCCCGGGTTACCTGCCCTCATGCCCTCGACGCACTCGAGGGCATACTTCCCTATGTGCGAGGGCTGACCTTCGCCGGCTTGAGGCACTCCGGTCCGGACGACGACAGCGACCCGGCGCGCGTTGCGGCCGAGCTCTTGCCGTTCTTCAGTTAGCGCGCGAGCCACGCCTCGACGTCGTCTGCTGTGCGGGGGATCCCGATCGAGAGGTTCTCGGCCCCGGACTCGGTCACGAGGATGTTGTCTTCGATGCGAACGCCGATGCCGCGCAGTTCCTCGGGAACGGTGAGGTCGTCTGGCTGGAAATACAGGCCGGGTTCGATGGTGAAGACCATGCCAGGCTCGAGGATTCCGTCGAGGTAGAGCTCGCGTCGTGCCTGCGCGCAGTCGTGCACGTCGATGCCCAGGTGGTGGCTGGTGCCGTGGACCATGTAGCGACGGTGGTACTGATGCTCCGGTTGCAAGGACTCCTCTGCCGTGACGGGAAGGAGACCCCATTCGGCGGTGCGAGCCGCGATGACCTTCATGGCCTCAGCGTGGATTTCGCGGAAACGGATGCCGGGACGAACGATGGCGAATGCAGCATCCGCCGCCTCGCGCACCGTTTCGTAAACTCGGCGCTGCACCTCGGTGAAGTGACCGCTGACCGGCAGCGTGCGCGTGATGTCTGCCGTGTAGAGCGAGTCGAGCTCGATTCCGGCATCGAGCAGGATGAGGTCACCCGGTACGACGGGGCCGTCGTTGCGGGTCCAGTGCAGGATGCACGCGTGAGGGCCGCTCGCCGCGATGGTGTCGTAGCCGACCGTGTTTCCGTCTGCGCGTGCGCGGCGGTTGAAGGTGCCCTCGACCAGGCGCTCCCCACGCTCGTGCAGAGTGATCTCGGGCAGGTCGGCGATCACGTCGTCGAAGCCCTGCCTGGTTGCGGCAACCGCGAGTCGCATCTGTTCGATCTCGTACGTGTCCTTCACCAGGCGCAGCTCGGAGAGTTCGCGTTCGAGATCGTCGTCGCCGTCGGTTTCGAGCGATTCTGTGTCCGCAGTGAGTAGCCGACGTCCGTCGACCGCGTCGGTGATGTCGCGGTCGCCCGCACGCAGGATGAGGGTGTTCGCGTCAACGCTCTCGACGACGGCTGCGAAGTCGGCCAGGTCGCGAATGTCGAGTCCTAGGTCGGCGGCGACGTGGGCGAGGGACGGTCGTGGCCCGATCCAGAACTCACCGATCTCGGGGTTGGCGTAGAACTCATCGGTGCCGCGGGTCGCGGGTCCGCGGAAGTAGAGCGTCGCGTCGTGGCCGGTGGCTGTGGGCTCGAGGACCAAAACGCTGCCGGGGACAGCATCACTGGCCCACGCAGTGAGGTGAGCGAAAGCCGAGTGAGCGCGGTAGGCGTAATCCGTGTCGTTGGAGCGAACTTTGGCGCTGCCGGCCGGAATGATCAGTCGCTTGCCCGCGAACTTCTCGGAGATGATGGCGCGACGAGCCGCAGCGAACGAAGCCTGCTCGCGTGGCGCTGGGGCGACATCCGGGCGCTCTGCCCAGTTACCCGAGATGTATTCCTTGAACGCATCCGACAGGGGAGTGGTTGAGCGGTTGGATGTTGCGCGGGGCGCTTGCGAATCGGCCATACAGGTATTGTCCCATCGGTCCCTGAGTTCATCGAAGCGCCCGCTTCGAGAACCTCAGCGACCGCGAGCTCAGGGACGGGCGGAACTCAGGGACCGGCGGGAGCCAGGGTGGTCACGATCGGCCGGTGGTCGCTTCCCGCGTTGTCCTCGGTCCGGATGACATGCATCGCTACGACCCTCCACTCCGAGGTGTACATCACGTGGTCGATCTGCGCTCCCAGAAGCGCGGGGAGGGATGTCGGCCATGTGCCGATCGCGGCCGAGTGGCTGGCGTGACCGGCATCCGTGCACTGTCCGAAGTCCGAGCCGGGTTTGGTGCTCAGCGAGTTGAGTTCGTCGAGCGTCGAGTTGAAGTCGCCAGCCATTACGAGGCTCGGACCCGCGCAGAGTTTGGAGAGGAACTTGAGATCCGATCGCCAGTTGAACAGTTCGTCTGGCTTGGGAGAAACAGCGTGCACGGCGACGATGGTCGGACCCGAGCCGCTGACCGGTCTTGCGACGATGGATGCGAGCAGCGACGTGTCCCCGAGGCTCGTGTCCACCTTGTACTTGCCGAGCGCCGAACTGATCAGAAGGGTTGTGGCGTGCGATTGGTAGATGTAGCCGTGGGCGGCTGAGTACACCCACATCGGGCGTCCGTGCGACTTCATGATGTTGGAAACGATGTCACCCGTGAGTTGCGTGGTCTCCGGCAGCGAGACGATGTCGGCGTGCTGGGCGAGGGCGAGTTGGGCAATTTCATACGCTCCTGGCATGCCACCCTTCGTGTTCCACGACAGGACTGTGATGTCTGAGGTCGACTTCGTCGCCGTCGTCGCCGTATCGCCGAAACCGCGAGACCCGAGGATGGCGAGGCTGATCAGACAGAAGACGAGGAGCAGCGCGGTGATGGCCAGGAACGCCCTCCGGAATGGCCGAACGATGAACGCCGCGATGAGAAACAACAGCAGCAGACCGACGGCGATGGCGACATCCAGTCCGCGTAGTGAAATTGCTTGCGCGATGTATGGCTGATTCTGTAGGCCAAACGTCTGGGGCCACACGGCGATCCACAGGATCGCGGCCGCCACCACGACCAGAATGGCTACGAGTAGTCGGCGAATCATGGCTACGTGAGCCTAGACCAATACGATTGCAGGATGCCCTCAATCGGCGGGATAGACCTCCACACTCACAGCAGCGTTTCAGATGGCACGGAGACGCCCACCGAGTTGATCGAGGCGGCGGTTGAAGCGCGACTGACAGCGGTTGCGATTACGGACCACGATTCGACCGCCGGGTGGCGCGAGGCGTTCGACGCGGCACGCGGTACGGGACTGCTCGTCATCCCGGGGATGGAACTCAGCACGAACCAGGGGCCGGCCAGCGTGCACATGCTGGCGTACCTCTTCGACCCCGCGAACCCTTCGATCGTCGCGGAGACTCGCAAGATTCGGGACGGCCGGATGCATCGTGCTGAACGCATCGTCGAACGAATCAGCAAGGACTACGGGATCACCTGGGCGGATGTTCTCGCCCAATCCGTTGACGGCGGCACGATCGGGCGCCCACACATCGCGGACGCCCTGGTGGCTCACGGCGACGTGCCCGATCGGAGTGCCGCGTTCCAGACGATCCTGCACTGGCGCAGTGGTTACTACGAGAAGTACTACGCGCCGTCGCCGCTCGATGGCGTTCGCATGATCGTCGCGGCCGGTGGAGTGCCGGTTCTCGCGCATCCGGCGACGCACGGTCGTTACCGGGCCATCGACGACGCCGCACTCAAGGTGCTTGTCGACGCGGGCCTCTTCGGCCTGGAGATCCACCATCGCGACAACACCGAAGAGGGCAAGATCAGGCTCTACGAGCTCGCCCGCAAGTTCGGACTCGCCATCACGGGCTCAAGCGATTACCACGGCGAGGGCAAGCCGAACCGTCTCGGCGAGAACACGACGGAACCCGCGGTGCTCGAGAGACTGATCGCCGCTGGCACGGGATCGCACCCGTTCCACGGCTGACGCTCCGTCGTAGCTCTATTGGTAGTGACGGCGGGAGAAACTGTCCCGTGGCGGGTGTTACAACTCCCTCCGCCGGACGGTAACTCCCTCCGGCGGGTGTAGTTTCTCCCGCCAACGCGAGTTCGGGCGCTACGCGGCGGGCGGTGGGGTCGAGGCGGCGCCACCGGAGGGGCGGCGACGGGTGCGGCTGCGGCGTCGCGCGGGCGTCGCGCCATCGTGGGTTCCCGCGCCGGGTTCGCCCGACTCGTGCGCACGCTGTTCCGGGTTCGCCGGCGCACCGGTGTTCGAACTGTTCGTGGAGGATCCGGAGCCCGTCCGCGTGCGGTTGCGTGACCGGTTGCCGCCGTCGCGAGGGGGACGGGATGCCGCAACCTCAACCTTGGGTGCGGGGCTCGGCTTCAGCCGTCCCTTTGAGCCCACAGGAATGTCGAGGTCAGCGTAGAGGTGTGGCGACGATGAGTAGGTCTCGATCGGCTCAGGAACGCCCATGTCGAGAGCCCTGTTGATGAGCGACCACTTGTGCATGTCGTCCCAGTCAACGAACGTGACCGCAATACCGGTCTTGCCCGCTCGGCCGGTGCGTCCGGCGCGGTGCAGGTAGGTGTCGTGGTCGTCCGGGATCGTGTGGTTGATGACGTGGGTGACATCGTTGACGTCGATGCCGCGAGCCGCGACATCCGTTGCAATCAGAATGTCTTTCTTGCCCGCCTTGAAGGCGGCCATTGCGCGTTCGCGCTGCTCCTGGTTCAGGTCACCGTGGACCGCCGCCGCGTTGAAGCCGCGGTCGTTGAGTTCCTCGACGAGTTTGGCGGCCGCACGCTTGGTGCGCGTGAAGACGACAGTCTTGCCGCGGCCCTCGGCCTGCAGGATGCGCGCGACGACCTCGTCTTTGTCGAGGGCGTGTGCGCGGTAGATGACGTGCTTGATGTTGGCCTGCGTGAGCCCCTCATCCGGATCCGTTGCGCGGATGTGGATGGGCCGGTTCATGAAGCGACGGGCCAGCGCGACGATCGGGCCGGGCATTGTGGCCGAGAAGAGCATCGTGTGACGAGTCGGGGAGGTCTGTGCGAACAGCTTCTCGATGTCGGACAGGAACCCGAGGTCGAGCATCTTGTCTGCCTCATCGAGCACCATGACCTTCACGTCCTTGAGTGAAAGCATGCGCTGCGATGCGAGGTCGAGCAGGCGCCCGGGCGTTCCGACGACGACCTGTGCGCCATCCTTCAGCTCGGCGACCTGGCCCTCGTAGGCCTTGCCACCGTAGATCGCGACGACCTTGGTCGCCCGATTGGATGCCGCAAGCACGAGGTCTTCTGCGACCTGGACACACAGCTCCCGCGTCGGAACGACGACGAGCGCCTTCACGCCGGGTTCTGGGTCGGTGCCGAGAGCCTGCAGCAGGGGAAGCCCAAAACCGAGGGTCTTGCCGGTGCCGGTCTTCGCCTGGCCGATGATGTCCTGGCCGGAGAGGCCCACTGGAATGGTCTGGTCCTGGATCGGGAACGGTTCGATGATGCCTTTTGTTGCGAGTGCGTCGACCATGTCCTGGTCGATGCCGAGATCCGAGAAAGTCACGTTGATATGGCCCCGTCAGCTGAAATACTCCAGCGAATTGATGTCACGCCCGTTTTGGCTTGGGGCGCTGGGCTCCCGCCAGAAATGGGGAGCGTGACCCCCAGTTTAGCTGGTCGGCCGGGCGACACGCGCCGCGCGGACCGACCTGTCGACCCGGCTGGATACGGCGAGGTTGTCGCTCCACCTAAACTTGAGGCTGTGGTGAACTGGTTCGGGCGTCGGCGCAAGCGGGTTGAGGCCCCACGGATCCGACCACGCAGTTCTTCGGCCGTGGCCAGCACAAAGGTCGAACTCGGCGAGTTGACGCCAGACCTCACGTCGTTCCTTGGCAAGGCCGCGTACCTGCAGCTCGCGATGTTTGAGAACCTGAGCCGCGTCGTTTCCCGTGCGCCAACCACTGAGGCGAAGACGGTGTTGAGCCAGGCGGCAGGCTACGCGCTGGCCAAGCACCAGGGGCTGGTGCAGGAGATCGAACGTCACGGCCAGAACGCGGGCGATGTCATGCTTCCCTTCACGGCCGAGATCGACCGCTACCAGAGGGTGACCCAGGGCGGCGACTGGTACGAGTCGGTGACCAGTTGCTATCTGACGGCTGGCTTCCTTGACGACTTTCTCGTTCGGCTCGCGAGCGGACTGCCGGCTTCGGCGAAGGCGCGAGTGCTCGCCATCCTTGAGCAGGATTCCGGCGAGCAGCTGATCATCGCCGAACTGCTCGGAGCGATCGAAAAGAACCCGCGTCTCGGCGCGCGCCTCGCGATGTGGGGCAGGCGCCTCGTCGGCGACACCATGCTTGTCGCGCGCTGGATGTTGCGTCCAACCGAGAATCACGACTCAGACGAAGCGCGCATCGAGCCCGTGTTCACCGAACTCATCGCCGCGCACACCCGCAGAATGGATGCGCTCGGGCTCACCGCCTGAGGCTTGGTTTCTACGCCTTCGAAAGACGCTGCAGCAACTGGGCATCGCTGGTGCGACGGCTGCGGGGCAGCAGAAGCACGATGGCCAGCCCCGCGAGGCCGCTGACTCCGAGGCTCACGACCCAGATCCAACCGCCGTCGAACTTCCAGCCTGCCCAGAGCAGCAGTTCCCAGACCACGGCGCAGATCGCCGCGGTGGCCGAAGGAACCAGCATGCTGCCATAGGTTTCGCGGCCCGGAAGCACGTAGCGCCAGCCGAGTCCGATCGCGAAGGCGATGATCGTGACGAAGAGTAGTTCCATTAGGCGACGAACCCGACTCGACGGGAGATCTCGGAACCGACCTCGATATAGGCGAAGGACTCGGTGGGGATGATGTACACCTTGTCCTTGTCGTCGGTCAGACGGATGTACTTAGCGCCAGAATCAAGCGCCGCCGCGATGATCTTCTCAACCTCGGCCGGCGACTGTGCCGTCTCGAAATTCAGTTCACGCGGGCTGTTCAGGATGCCGATTCGAATGTCCACGCCTTCAGGTTACGACAGTTCGAATTCGGTAATTACCGCGTTTCTCTGTGGGCAGAAACTTGGGCCTTTCGTGTGGCAGTCCGGACGACAGGTGGATGTCTGCGCGCTCCACTAACTTTGCATACGTGGCCATCACGGGATTCGATCGAGCGACGCGCGCCGAGGCGTGGAACATCCCGCCGGTGTTGGACCAAAGCCAGGCCGAGGTCGTCGCGCTTGCCGACGGGGTCTCTGCCGCAATTCTTGGTGCGCCGGGCACTGGCAAGACGACGACGATCATCGAGGTGGTGGCGGATCGGGTGCTCGGTCGCGGCTGGTCTGCCGACGAGGTGGTCGTACTGACCTCGTCTCGCACGAGCGCCAGTGGGCTGCGCAATCGGCTTTCGCTGCGGCTCGGGGCCGAGGCAGGCACAGCAACCAACGGGCCCCTCGCCCGAACAGTGACGTCTCTGGCTTTTGAAGTTGTCGGGTCGGCCGCGAGAGCGGCAGGCACGGAGGCACCGAGGCTGTTGACGGGCGGCGACCAGGACGTCGATATCGCCGCGTTGCTCGAGGGGCACATCGAGGAGGGCACCGGTCCGGCGTGGCCGGAGGAGCTCGGCCCGGAAGTTCGACGGCTGCGGGGCTTCCGCACGGAGCTCCGGGAGCTCATGATGCGGGCGACGGAGTACGGTGTATCGCCCGAGCGTCTCCGCCAGCTCGCTGCGGCTCACGGCCGCCCGGAATGGCGGGCGGTTGCCGACTTCATCGACGAATACCTCGCCGTCATCGGTGACTCGCGGCCGAGTCACCTCGATGCTGCGGAGATTGCGCAGTTCGCGGTCGCCGCGATCACGACCGGAGCCGCGGGGGAGCGAGTGGAGCGACTGCGGCTCGTCATAGTCGACGACCTGCAGGAGGCCACGGAATCGACGCTCGCAATACTGCGTGCGCTCGCGTCGCGTGGCATCGCGGTACTTGCCTTCGGCGATCCGGATGTCGCGGCAAATGCTTTCCGCGGTGGCGAGCCGAACGCGCTCGGCCGACTCGCGACGGTGCTGGCTGGCCCCGGCACTGGCCCCAGAACCGACCGAGTCATCGTCCTGCCACCGCTCGTGTTGTCGACCGTGCACAGGCAGGGGCCGGCGCTGCGAGAGTTCACGTCATCCATCACCGAGCGCATTGGTACCGCGGCGGCAGGTTCGCAACGCGTGGCGCGCGCGCTCGGCGTTGATGCCGCACGGCCGCTTGCCACAGCGATTACCTCGACGCAGGGTCGTCAGCTTGCCGCGATCGCACGCGAGCTTCGCGAGAGGCATCTGCGCGGCGGCGTGCCGTGGAGCGAACTGGCCGTCATAGTGCGCAGTGGTGCACAGACCGCGAACATCCGTCGCGCCCTTGCCCTGGCGGAGGTTCCGGCGCGCACGAGTGTCGGTGGCACTGCGCTTCGCGACGATCGGGCCGCCCGCTCGCTCCTCGCCGTGGTCGACGTCGGAATCGGGCGATCACCGCTCACCCCGCCGGTCGCGGCGGAGCTGTTGCTGTCGCCCTTCGGCGGCATCGACCGGCTGGCTCTTCGTCGTCTGCGACTGGCACTTCGCGCGGAAGAGATCGCGGGCGGCGGCACTCGATCGAGCGATGCGCTGCTTGTTGAGGCACTCGAGGCGCCGGGCAGGTTTGCCACCATCGACAACAGGATCGGCCGAAACGCGGATCGCTTGGCACGCACGCTCGCGGAACTGCGAACCGCGTACGCGGAGAACGCGACCATCGAGGAACTGCTCTGGATCGCGTGGGATCGAAGCGGGCTCGCGCCGACCTGGTTTGACCAGGCGCTGAGTGCCGGAATCACGGCTGCCGAGGCGAACACGAACCTGGATGGAGTGCTTGCGCTCTTCACTGCGGCCAAACGCGCTGTGGAGAGGCGACCGACCTTCGACCCGGCTCTCTTCCTGGATTCCGTTCTCGACGCCGACGTCCCTGAGGACAGGCTGACGCCGCAGGCGCTCGAGGATTCCGTGCTTGTCACCACCCCGTCCGGCACCGTCGGGCTTGAGTTCGACACCGTCGTGATCACGGGTCTGCAGGAGGGCGCGTGGCCGAACCGCAGACTTCGCGGATCGTTGTTGGGTGCCCAGGACCTCGTTCGCGCGGAGACCGGGCTCGACTCCGCCACCCTCGACGAACGCAAGCTCGTGCTCGACGACGAGTTGCGGATGTTCGCGCTCGCGGTGTCGCGGGCGAGACGCGAGGTGGTTCTCGCCGCGGTCGCCAATGACGATGAATCCGCCAGTGTGTTCTTCTCGCTCCTGCCTGGCAATGTCACACCGATCGACACCAGCCCGCTCGCCCCGTTCTCACTCCGCGGATTGACCGGGCGTCTTCGCCGAGAATTGACAGCGCAGTCGGCACGTCCGTCCGAGCGAGAGCACGCGGCCGCCGCACTTGCCCGGCTCGCAGCCGAGCGGGTCCCCGGGGCCGACCCGATCGAGTGGCACGGTCTCCTCGAGCCCTCGACGACGGAACCGTTGTACCTCGATGACGAGCGGGTTCCGGTCTCGCCATCCAACTTGACGTCTGTCGAGCAGTCGCCCCTCGACTGGTTCATCGGGTCGATTTCCGGTGGCGATTCTTCGACGGTCATGGCTCTTGGCACGATCTTGCATTGGGCCATGGAGACAGCGGAGAGCGCGGACGTCGACGCGCTCTGGAGCGCGGTGGAGTCTCGCTGGGGCGAGCTGCTGTTCGAGTCCGACTGGATGGCTGAGGCACAGAAGCGCGCGGCCAGGTCCCTGGCGACCGGCATTGCGGCCTATCTCGCGGAGTTCGAGCGGCACGGCAAAACGCTGGTCGGAGCCGAACGCAGGTTCAAGCTCGAAATCGGGCGAGCGGACGTCAACGGCTCGATCGACCGCGTTGAGCTCGCGCCGGATGGCGCGGTGGTGATCGTCGACCTGAAGACCGGCACTGCCAACACGGCTCCTGCTTTCGTCGCCGATCATCCCCAGCTCGGCGCCTACCAGCTGGCCTATGCGCAGGGCGTGCTCGACGAGTTCCTCGACGAGCTTGGCGAGCACCATTCCGGAGGGGCGAAGTTGTTGTACGTGAAGCCGAGGTCGAAGTCGAAGCTCTTCGACGAGGGCGTTCAGGCGCCCTTGACGGAGGAGCAGCTCGAGGGCTTCCGTGCGCGGATTCGCCAGGCGGCGGCAATCATGGCTCTCGCGCAATTCGAGGGTCCTCGCGATGTCAGGTCGTGGAATGGAGCATCGAACTCGCAGACCCTGCAGCGAGTTCCCGCGGTGTCGAGCGACAGGGAACAAGACCCAGAAGACGACGGTGCCGCATCGTGACCGCGGTGATAACGGCGCTCGAGATCGCGGCGGCACTCGAGCTGCCCGAACCGACAGAGCAGCAGATTGCGGTCATTGAAGCACCGCTCGGTCCGGCTCTCGTGGTCGCGGGGGCAGGCAGCGGCAAGACCGAGACAATGGCCAACCGCGTACTGTGGCTGCTTGCCAATCGACACGTAAGCCCCGGGCAGATTCTGGGCCTCACCTTCACGCGCAAGGCGGCAGGTGAACTAGCTGTTCGCATTCGCAATCGCATCGGCCAGTTAGCTGCTGCCGGGCTGGTTGTCGTTGATTTCGATCCATTCGATACCCCGCAGGTGTCGACCTACAACTCCTTCGCCGGCAGCATCTTTCGCGATAACGCCCTTTTGATCGGTCGCGAAGCTGACGGCGTGATTCTCGGGGCGGCCTCGGCGTGGCAGCTGGCCCGCTCCATCGTGGTGGCGAGCAACGACGAACGTCTGGTCGAGTTGGCGAAACCGGTCGACCAGGTCACGAAAGCGGTTCTCCACCTCAGTTCTGCCGTCGCAGAAAACATCGTGGATGTCGAGAAGGTTCGGGTCATGGCGGCGCAGTTCGGTGCGCTGGCTGACCTGCCGCCGGGTGGCGCAAAGAACGCGCTGTACCCGAAGGCGGTCGACCTCGCGGGCACAGTTGCTTCGCTAGACGTTCTTCTCGATCTTGCGGTGCAATTCGAGTCCACAAAGCGCCGCCGCGGGTTTCTGGAATTCTCCGACCAGGTCGCACTCGCGCTGGAGATCGTGCGGACTGCACCACGGGTCGCCACAGATCTCAGGCAGCAATATCGCGCGGTACTGCTGGACGAATACCAGGACACGAGCGTCGTACAGACGTGGTTGCTCGCCGAACTGTTCGGCGGCCAGTCGGTGATGGCGGTGGGAGACCCCAACCAGTCGATCTACGGATGGCGCGGCGCAAGCGCTGCGAACCTTGAGTCATTCGCGGAGCAGTTTGGGCAAGACGAGAACGGCCGGCGCGTCCCCGTCAGTCATTTCAACCTCTCCACGAGTTGGCGGAATGGGCACGACATTCTGCGCGTGGCGAACAGACTGGTTGAGCCCCTGCTCGCGCAGGCCGCTGTTCACGTCGAGACGCTCACGCCGGGCCCGAAGGCCACGGGTTTTCGCGTCGATGTCGCGTTCGAGGAGAGCGTGATCGACGAGGCGGAGTTGACCGCGCTGTGGTTGAAGAAACACATGGCGGTCGTAAACGACAAGGGCAAGCTACCGAGCGCCGCACTACTTTTTCGCGCCCGCAAGAACCAACACCGCTTCATTGCCGCCCTTCGCAAGCACGACGTCAAGTTCCATGTGCTCGGTGTCGGTGGTCTGCTCGCTGAGCCCGAAATCGCCGATCTGGTCTGTGCCCTCGCTGTGCTCAACAACCCCTCAGCCGGCGCGGAACTGATTCGGCTGCTAGCGGGCTCGCGCTGGCGAGTTGGGGTCCGCGACCTCAAGGCGCTCAGCGCAGTTGCGTCGTGGCTCGCGAAGCACGACTACGCGCAGCAGCCACTGGCTATCGATGTGCTCGCCGTGATGCGTTCATCGGTTGCGCCCGGCGAGGGTGGTTCAATCGTCGACGCCCTCGACTTCATCGCGACGGCACCGGCCGGCCACGGCATCCTCGCGGGGTTCAGTGAAATGGGCCTCGCGCGGCTCCGCGACGCCGGGGCGGTGCTGAGTCGATTGCGAGCCCGTTCCGGCCTCGACCTGCTCGACTTCGTCACTCTGGTCGAGCAGGATTTCAGACTCGACATCGAGGTGATCGCGAACGATTTTCGAACGCTCGGTGGCGCGAACATGGAGGCATTTTTCGATGCCCTGGCGGGCTACATCGCCGTGGATGACTCTGCGAGCCTCGGTGGATTTCTCGGCTGGCTCCGTGAGGCGGAATGGCGGGATGGACTGGCGCCGCGTCCGGAGGAGCCGGAACCCGGAACGGTGCAGCTGCTCACCATTCACGGCTCGAAGGGGCTCGAGTGGGACATCGTTGCTGTGCCCCGCTTCGTTGGCAACGAACTGCCTTCCCAGCCCATCGAAGGCTTCAATGGCTGGCTCGGATTCGGGCGACTGCCGTGGCAGTTTCGGGGCGATGCGGCCGAGCTTCCCGACTTTCCGTGGCAATCGGTGACTACCCGCAAGGAGTTGCTCGAGCGATGGGACGAGTTCACGGAGCGGGTGCGCGAGAAGCACACGGACGAGGAACGACGGCTCGCCTATGTCGCGGTGACCCGTGCTCGTCATCGCTTGCTCATGACAGGGTCCTTCTGGACCGAGCTCACGAAGCCTCGTGGGCCGAGTCCGTTTCTGGTCGAGCTCGCGGCCGGTGAGATCATCGACCGGCTTCCGGCTGCGCCGCAAAACGAAGACAATCCGCTGGGTGACGAAGACGACACGGTCGTGTGGCCCGCCGATCCGCTCGGTGCCAGGCGTGAGCGAGTCGAAGCAGCCGCCGAGGCGGTGCGCACGGCCGACCCCGGGGACACCGGTGCGTGGACGGCCGAGCTGGACCTGCTGCTCGCCGAGCGGGCGGCTCGTCTTTCCGCGAGCAGCCTGGTGCCGTTGCCGAGCCGGGTGCCGGCATCCCGCTTCAAGGATTTCGTGACTGATCCGGCATCCGTTGCCGCGTCGCTTCGTCGTCCCATGCCGGAGAAGCCTTACAGAGCAACCAGGCTCGGGACCCTCTTTCACAGCTGGGTCGAGGCGCGCTCCGGCATCTCGGGCTCGGTTGAAGAACTCGACACTCTGCTGACGGAGTCCGATGTGGAGAATTCTCCACTCGATGCCGAGCAGCTCGCCCAGCTGCAGCGAACGTTCGAGGCGTCACCGTGGGCGAACCTCGCCCCGGTCGAAGTCGAGCGGGAGATCCATCTCGTGCTCGATGGTCAGATCATCATCTGCAAGATCGATGCGGTCTATGCCGTGTCCTCGGCGGACGACACGGCGCTCGACGAAACAAGGCTCACCTACCAGGTCGTCGACTGGAAGACCGGCAAAGCGCCGAAGGATGCCGCAGATCTCGAGAGCAAGCAGCTGCAGTTGGCGCTCTACCGACTCGCGTACTCGCGGTGGAAGGGCATCCCACTCGAGGACATCGATGCGGTGTTCTACTACGTCGCCGACGACAAAGTGATAGCGCCCGACCACCTGTACAACGAGCAGGAGCTCGTGGACAGGTGGCGGGCGGCTATCGGCGGTTAGTCGGCGTTCACGCCTTCGGTGCACCGACCTTGTCTGCAACCTCCGAGTCGAGATCCGGCAGCTTCGGCGAACGGCGATCTGGGCGGGCAATGAAGAAGTAGATCGCGCCGATCAGCAACAGCACGACCATCACTATCAGCGTGATCCAGTCGAAGTTGAACAGCGCACCTCGGGGACTGTTTAGTCCGGTCGGGATGACGATGTTCACCAGCATTGCCGCCAGATACACGGCACCCCCGATCGCCACCGGCCAGTACCACTTGCCGAGCTTGAACGGTCCCATCGGCTTCCAGCCGCGCGAGTGGGCGATCATCGAACCGATGATCGTCAACAGGAACGACAGGTAGATTCCCGAGACCCCGAAGGACACCAGCGCCGTCAGCGGGTTGATGCCCGCCGGGTACTGGAACCAGAGGATCTGGATGTTCTTCGCGCTCGGCTGGATAGTGACCAACAGAGAGAACAGGATCGGGATCACCGCGGCGATGATCAGCGCGTTGATCGGCGTGTTGAATCGCGGCGAAACCTTGCGGATCCACGAGCTCCCAGGCAGCTGCTTGTCGCGAGCGTAGGAGTAGGTCAGGCGTGAACCGGCGCCCTGTACTGCAGTGCCACATGAGAAGAAGGCGATGATGACGACGAGCAGCAGCAAGTCCTGTCCCCAGACAGGGAGCTCAGCGAGGATCGTCGGGATGCCGCCCGCGAAGGACGCGGCCTCGTTGTAGCCGGCGGTGGAACTCGGCATGGCCAGCAGCAGCGCCGCAACAAGCACGAACGACGCGATGCCACCGTAGATGAGTGCACCGCGCATGGCGCGTGGAACCACCCGCGAGGCCTGTTTGGTCTCCTCCGAGATGTCACCCGCGGCTTCGAAGCCGTAGAAGATGTAGGAGTGCGCGAGGATCGCGACTAAGGCAGCACCGGCAATCCAGTTGCCGCCGAAGTCCACGTGGAGCGGGTTCGTCGCAACGTTCTCTGCGCCGTTTGAGGTGAACAGGAACCCGATGCCGTGGTGGAAACCGGCGATCGCGAGGGCGATTGCGACGCCGAAGGTGCCGATCGACTCCACATAGACGCCGAGGCGCGCGATGATCCCCATGATCTTCGCTCCGACACTGTTCAGCACGGTCTGAATCACGATGAACAGGATCGTGATGATCAGGATGGTGAGGTGCGAGGTCGGATCCAGCTTGGTGCCGAACAGGTTGTTCAGGAGCGTCGTGAGGTAGGGAACCACGCCGGTGTCGACGCTGGCAACGGTGACGAGAAGCGCCAGCCCGTAGATCCAGCCGACCCACCAGCCGTAGCCCGGTCCAACCGTGCGTTTGCCGTACTGGTACAGCGCGCCCGCGATGGGGTAGTGGCTCGCGAGTTCACCGAACACGAGGGCGACGAGGAGCATGAAGCCGACGACCGGGATCATGAGCCAGATGTACGCGGGACCCGCTGCTGCGACGCCTAGGACGAACAGCGAGTAAACGCCGACCATCGGCGACAGGTACGAGAAGGCGACACTGAAATTGTCGAAGAACCCGAGAACCCGTTTGAGTTCCTGCGGGTAGCCGAGCTTTCTCAGTTGCTCGGCATCGTCCTTACTTTCCTGCTCCGCTTGCGCTTCAGTTTGCTTCATTGCGAACTCCGATTTCGGCTCGGGTTGACACCCCTGGCTGAGAGCTTCGGGGAGTTGGTCACGGCACTGTGACGCCTAAACACTAAACCCATATGTTTATGTGTCAACAGCATTGATTCGACTAATGTCTTGTGTCGAGCGATCACGATGGAGTGCGGGACCAGGGGAGCGCAAGTGGCATCGATGAACCAGGCTGAATTCGGGCTGACGACTGCGACGATCCGCGCCATCCTCAGTGCAGACACGGATGCAACCGGCCGAGCGGATCAGATCGCGCAACGCCTCGGGCAGGCCATTCGTCTCGGCCTGATCCTTGACGGAGAGCAGCTTCCCTCCGAGTCGGAACTCTCCCGCAGGCTCGGAGTCGCTCCCGTCACGCTTCGGGAGGCCCTTGCGACGCTTCGCGAACGCGGTCTGGTCGTGACGCGACGCGGACGAGCCGGCGGAACTCTCGCACACATGCCGGTGGACGATGACGTCGACGGCCCGCCGCCCCGGCTGCGCGAGTTCAGCACACAGGACATTCGCGAACTGGGAGACCATCGCCGGGCCATCTCCGGGATGGCCGCAAGGCTCGCGGCGGAGCGTGCCCTGCCGGAGGAGATCGAGGACCTTCGCACGCAGGTGCAACGGCTCGGGGCGGCAGTGACGCCCGGAGACCGCAGACGCGCCGACGCCCAACTCTCGCTGCTCATCGCCGCCGCAGCACAATCGACCCGCCTGACCCACGAAGAGCAGCAGTTTCGCGTCGAGATCGGTGATTTGCTGTGGCAACCACTCGATGCCGGTGAGCTCGCGACATCCGTCGCCTCCAGGTCGGCGCTTGTCGATGCCATCGGGGCTCGCGAGGCGGAGCGCGCGCGAGAGCTGGCTGAGGAGAACGTCCTCGTCGACACCCAGCGCCTGCTTCAGTTGCGCGTCGAGCTGTACTCGACTGGAATCGGAATGGCCCGATGAGCGTGAAGTCGGCGATCGCCGAAATTGGTTCAGAGGTCGAGGCGCTCTTCGAGGCCCTCCAACCGGTTGCCGATGGATTTGCGCGAGTGGCGGGCCTCGGGGGAGCGCTCGTGCGTGAGGATCTCCTCGATGTGCGAGGAGCGATTTCGGACGTGTTCGCCGCGCATGATGGATTCATCGCCGGCTGCGGCGTGATCCCCATTCCGCACCTGCTCGACGACGCACCGTATTGGATGGAATGGTTCTTCTCGGTCCAGGGCCGAGAGCCGGAGGCACTCCGCGTCAACCTGGAACCGAATGCGCCGGACTTCTTCGACTACACCGCTGCCGACTGGTTCGTCACCCCACTGCGTGAACGCCAGCGACACATCGCCGGACCCTATGTCGACTACGTCTGCACGAATGAATACGCGACGACGCTCGCGCTGCCCGTCGAGGTGCGCGGGGAATTCGTTGGCATCGCCGCGCTCGACGTGACAGTCACCGGGTGGGAGAGTCGCATCCTCCCTCTGCTACGTGGCATCGCAGAACCCATGACCTTGACGAACTCCCGAGGACGCGTCATTGCGACCACCTCGGCGTTCCTGTCGCCTGGGCAGCGAGTCGAACTGTCGGGCGGCGTTGGAATCGCGGGCTCAACCGATTTCGGCTGGCAGCTCGTCGAAGATGCGGCCATCCTCGTCGAGCACTAGCGGGCAGCGTTACTGGCGCATTGACTTAGCTCTAAAACCTATGGTCTTATAGGTTATTCGCTGGGCAGCACCTGCGAATATTCGTGAATGAGGCCGTGTGAATTCGGAGACAGCTACCACCCCCGTCGACGTTGAAGGCGAGGGCCGAAATGAGCCCGCTCAGATCTCGCTGCGCGGACTCAGGAAGACGTTCGGTTCCGTCATCGCGGTCGACTCGGTCGACCTTGAGGTCGGCGACGGCGAGTTCTTTGCGATGCTCGGACCGTCCGGCTCTGGCAAAACGACCGTTCTCAGGATGATCGCCGGGTTCGAGAAGCCCACCTCCGGTTCGGTCTATCTGGACGGAATGGATGCGACGTCTCTGCCGCCGTATCGCCGCGACGTGAACACGGTCTTTCAGGACTACGCGCTCTTTCCGCACATGACCGTCGCCGAAAACGTCGAGTACGGCCTGCGCGTGCGCGGGGTTGGCAAGGCCGAGCGAACCAGGCGTGTCGGCGAGTCGTTGGACATGGTGCGGCTGGGCGAGATGGGTCCCCGCAAACCCAACCAGCTCTCCGGCGGCCAGCGGCAGCGAGTGGCGTTGGCTCGCGCCCTCGTGAATCGCCCGCGCGTGCTCCTGCTCGACGAGCCGCTCGGAGCGCTCGACCTCAAGCTGCGAGAGCAGATGCAGCTGGAACTGAAGGCGATCCAGCGCGAGGTCGGCATCACCTTCCTGTTCGTGACTCACGACCAAGACGAGGCGCTCACGCTGTGCGACCGGCTCGCTGTTTTCAACAACGGACGAATCGAACAGATTGGCAGCGCGGAGGACGTCTACGAGCATCCGCTCACTCGGTTCGTGGCAGGCTTCGTCGGCTCGTCCAACGTCTTCACCGGCGAGGCGGCCACGGCAATCTTCGGTCGCGCAGGCACCTTCGCTGTGCGTCCGGAAAAAGTCGCCATCGCAGGCACGGGCGCGGCGCGTGCAGGGTCCGTCTCGGTCGTCGTCACGGTTGATGACGTCGTTTACGCGTGCTCGACGACGCGAGTGGTTGCTACCGGGCCGGCCTCGACGACCATCGTGGCCACCCTGCTGAACGCGGATGCTGCGGACGCAGACACCGTTCACCGCGGTGACACTCTCACACTGGCCTGGCCGCAGAGCGCCGTTCGCAGCATCGATTCTTGAACTCCACAGCAGCAGTAACAACGAAAGAGAGGTGCACCATGAACAGGAAAGTCCATCGGATCGCAGCCGGCGTCGTCGCAATCGTGACCGCGGCGGTAGTGCTCACCGCGTGTTCGACCTCGACCACGACCAGCGGAGGCACGACATTGCCGCCGAAGATCGCCGAGAAGAAGAGTCTCGGCAAGGGCGAGGGGCAGCTCAACCTCATCGCATGGGCCGGGTACGCAGAAGACGGATCGAACGACAAGACCGTCGACTGGGTGCACCCCTTCGAGCAGCAGACCGGATGCACGGTCCACACGACTATCGGCGACACCTCGGACGACATGGTCCAGCTCATGCGCACCGGCCAGTACGACGGCGTATCGGCATCCGGCGACGCGACCCTTCGACTCGTCTACGCGGGCGACGTCGCCCCCGTGAACACCGCGCTCGTGCCGAACTACAAGACCATCTCGTCATTCCTCAAAGACAAGTCGTGGAACTCCGTCAACGGCCAGATGTACGGCATCCCGCACGGATGGGGCGCCAACCTGCTGATGTACAACCCGCAGACGGTCACGCCGGCGCCCGACTCCTGGTCTGCGGTGTTCGACAAGTCAGGTCCTTACAAGGGCAAGGTCACCGCATACGACTCGCCGATCTACATCGCGGACGCGGCCCTCTACCTGATGTCCTCGAACCCATCTCTCGGCATCAAGGACCCGTATTCGCTCACGCAGAAGCAGCTCGATGCTGCGGTCGCACTTCTGAAGACGCAGGGCACCAACGTCGGTGAGTACTGGTCGGACTACACCAAGGAGGTGCAGGCCTTCGAGTCCGGAACCTCCGAGATTGGAACCACCTGGCAGGTCATTGCGAACCTCGTCAACTCGGACGCCAAGGTGAAGGTCGACACCATCATTCCCAAGGAAGGCGCAACCGGCTGGTCCGACACCTGGATGATTTCGTCGAAGGCGAAGCACCCGAACTGCATGTACGACTGGATGAACTACATCACGAGCGCCAAGGTGAACGCCCAGGTTGCCGAGTGGTTCGGTGAGGCTCCCGCCCAGACGCTCGCGTGTGAGCAGACCTCCGACCCGAACTTCTGCGACACGTATCACGCGACGGACGCGGCCTACGCGTCGAAGATCCACTACTGGACGACCCCGCAGAAGCAGTGCGTCGACGGCAAGGGTGATAACTGCACGACGTACGCGCAGTGGGTGGACGCGTGGCAGCAGATCAAGGGATAACCACCAAGTCCCCGGCCGGCGGTAGCGCCGGCCGGGGAGGCCCCGCCTCATCCTTCTTTTATCGGCACGAAGGCACGAAGCGCGGTCTGCAGCTCGTCGCGCTCCTGTCCGCGCCGCTGCTGTGGCTCGTTGTCATGTACCTCGGCTCGATTGCTGTCCTGCTGGTCTCCGCGTTTTGGAGTGTCAACGGCTTCACCGGCGCGGTCGAACGCGTCTACACGCTGGGCAACCTGCAACAGCTGTTCACGAATCCGCTCTACGCGACGGTCGCGATCCGCACGATCCTCGTGGCGCTCGGCGTCACGGTGATCGATGCCCTCGTTGCGGTGCCGATGGCACTGTTCATGGCCAAGGTCGCCTCACCCCGCACACGCGTGGCTCTGGTCGTCGCGGTCACCACTCCGCTCTGGGCGAGCTACCTGGTGAAGGCGTACGCCTGGCGCGTCCTTCTCGCGCCGAACGGTCCGGTCGCATTTCTCACGGGTGGGCATTCCCCGGGATACGGACTCACTGCGACCGTGATCACCCTCGCCTATCTCTGGCTCCCGTACATGATCATCCCGATCTACGCGGGCTTTGACCGCGTGCCGGGTTCACTGTTTGAGGCCAGTTTCGACCTCGGGGCCGGTGCGTGGCGCACGCTCCGATCGGTCGTGCTCCCACTCGTCTTCCCGGCGATCGCCGCCGGTTCGATCCTGACATTCTCGCTCTCACTCGGCGACTACATCGCCGTGGGAATCGTCGGCGGCAAGACCCAGCTTCTCGCGAACCTGATCTACGGGCAGCTGGTGACCGCGAATAACCAACCGCTCGCCGCCGCCCTCTCGCTCATTCCACTGGCCGCGATCATCCTGTACCTGCTGCTCATGCGTCGCACCGGCGCCCTGGAGAACATCTGATGGAACTCCCGCTCGCTCTGCGCCGCGGCCTGCGCATCTTCATGATCGTCGCGCTCGTGCTGCTCTACATTCCCTTGCTCCTCGTCGTGGTCAACTCGTTCAACCAGTCGCGCACCTTCGGTTTTCCGCCGACCGGATTCACCGTGGAGTGGTGGCAGAAAGCCGCCAACAGTTCGGGGGCGCTCAGCGCGCTCGGGACCTCGGTTCTCGCGGGCGTCTGTGCAATGCTCATCGCTCTCGTGCTCGGCAGTCTCGCCGCTTTCGCCGTGCAGCGGTTCCGCTTCTTCGGCCGATCGACCGTCAGCTTTCTGGTCTTACTGCCGATCACGCTGCCCGGCATCGTCACCGGCATCGCCCTCAATGCGAGCTTTCTCTCCGTTGGTGCAGAGCTCGGAATCATCACCGTGATCATCGGTCACGCCACCTTCTGCATTGTGATCGTCTTCAACAACGTGCAGGCGAGGCTCCGGCGGATGGGCTCGTCCCTCGAGGAAGCGTCAGCCGACCTCGGCGCAAACGGCTGGCAGACCTTCTGGATGGTGACGTTCCCGGGCATCCGCGGAGCGCTGGTCGCGGGGGCGCTCCTGGCATTCGCGCTCAGCTTCGACGAGATCGTCGTGACGACGTTCACCGCTGGTCCAGATGTGCAGACGCTTCCGCTGTGGATCTTCGGCAATCTGTTCCGGCCGAACCAGGCTCCCGTGGTCAACGTGGTAGCGGCCGTGCTGATCATCTGTGCGATCGTGCCGGTGTGGCTCGCCCAGAAGCTGTCGGATGACTCGCTGACGTCTCGCGTCTAGCGGGAGGGTCGGAGCGACCTAGACCGCTCGCTCGCTGCGCGCGAGCATGGCCTCGACCTCGTCCACCCCGAGCGTCGGCATGGTCTGCGGTCCGATCGGGTTCATGACGTCGTTGTGCACGTTGTCGGTGAGGCCCGCGAGGAGGCCGACTGCATCGTCGATGATGTCCTGGTTGCGCAGCTCTGCGCCGTGGAGCAGCCATTTGGCGAGCTCCAGCTCCGCGTACAGCATTGCGCGCTGGCGCACCTGGCGGTCCGCTCCGCCGCGCACCTCGTTGTAGGCGTCGAATGCCACCTCCGGCACCGCGTCGTCGCGGGCGCCCAGCACCCAGTTGAGGTCGCGCGCCGGGTCGCCGACGCGCAGCTCGTGCCAGTCGAGCACGCCCGTGACCTCATTGCCGGCGAACAGCAGCGACTCGGCCGTCAGCGCGCCGTTGATCACGGTCGGTTGGAATTGCCACAGCTTCGATTCCTCGGTCGCGGCCTCCCAACGCGCAAGGAGGGCGGCAGGCACCATCCCGGTCGCCGCGGCACGGTCGATGACAGTAATGCAGGAGCGCAGGCACTCGGTCGGGGAAAGCACCGGCAGTCCGGCATCCGCAATGAAACTCGTCGGCAGCGCGTGAATCGCGGCAATCGCGCGGCCGATGGATGAAGCTCTCGCGATATCGAGTCCGGCAAGCGGCACCTTCGAGCCGTAGACAAATTCGTACACGATGGCGCGAGTTCCGTTGATGGGCGTCTGACCCGCGAAGCTCGACACGGAGAAGTGGAGGCGGGTGCGCACGCCGGCGCTCAGTGCTCGCAGGGCCACCAGATCGGCCGACTGCTCCGACTCGGCGTGCTCGTTTCTCGGCACGCGAATGACCCAGTGTCTACCGTCTCTGCCCGTGAGCAGGGCACAGTCGAAGTCGCCGTGCGCACTACCGAACGACGCCGTCTGCACGATGTCGAGCCCGGGCACGGCTGATGTTGCCAGCGCGGCTAGAGTGAGGTGGGATCGAGCCATATCCACAGGGTAGGTCGAGCGTCCCGCACATCCGTCGCACGCCACGCCTTTCGAAAAGGTCCGAAATATGTCGCATTCCTTCCTGACGCGGCTACCCCTGTCGCGTTACGAGGTGGATCGCGACTACCTCACACGGGAGCGACCGAACCTGTTCGAGGAGCTGTGGGCGAACCGAGCCACGCGTGTGCTGCCGGTTTTCGACGGCAAGGCGCTCCTCACCGAGGATGGCGCGGCGCTGCGACTAGTTCGACCAGAGGAGCTCCCCGAGACCGAGGTGCGCGTCTACCTCGGCATCACGACGACGAGCACACCAGAGGAGCCGGTGGGCACCCCCGTCGTAGCGGCGCTGCTCGAGTCGGCCGCGCCGTTCGAGGAGGCGACCTGGGGAAACCTGCGTTCGATCGGCAGCAAACTGAGCGATCGGGATGCCGGCCTCCTGACGGAGGCGCTCGGCATCCTCAACTGGCATCTCACGCACTCGTATTCGCCGCGCACCGGCAAGCCAACCATCATCGAAAAGGGCGGCTGGGTGCGCCGAGATCCGTCGAACCAGACCGAACTGTATCCGCGGACGGATGCCGCGATCATCGTCGGGGTTGTGGATGCCGACGACCGCTTGCTCCTCGGTTCAAACGCGCAATGGGACAGCAATCGATATTCGCTGCTCGCCGGATTCGTCGAGCCGGGAGAATCGCTCGAGGCCGCTGTCGTTCGCGAAATTTTTGAGGAGTCCGGCATCCGGCTGGTCGAGCCCGTGTATCTCGGCAGCCAGCCCTGGCCCTTCCCCGCCTCGCTCATGGTTGGGTTCATGGCTCGCGTGGACACAGAACGACCAAGCACGCTGAAGCCCGACGGCACCGAGATTCTCGACCTGCGCTGGTTCAGCCGCGACGAACTGCAGGCCTCGCTTGGCGACATCCTGCTTCCCGGCCCGACCTCGATCGCTCGGGCCATCGTCGAGCAATGGTTTGGCGGGCCGATCGACGACGGTCAGCGATGAGCGCGCCGGACGCGCTACTCGCGGGTCTCGACGAGCAGCAGCGCCAGGCCGCGGAGGCGCTGCTCGGTCCGGTCGTTCTACTCGCGGGGGCTGGTACCGGCAAGACCCGCGCGATCACTCATCGCATTGCCTACGGGGTCGCGACCGGCGCCTACTCGCCGGGTCGGGTCATGGCGCTCACCTTCACGGCACGCGCCGCTGGGGAGTTGCGATCGAGGCTGAGGGCGCTTGGAGCCGGCGGTGTCGCGGCTCGCACGTTCCACGCATCCGCGCTCTCACAGCTCGGATATTTCTGGCCGCAGGTGGTCGGCGGCAATGCACCGCGCCTGCTCGAGAGCAAGGGGAGGATGATCGGGCACGCAGCGGAGTCGCTGAAGCTCAAGCTCGACACGGCTACGTTGCGCGATACGGCGAGCGAGATCGAGTGGCGGAAGGTTTCGCGCCTCACCGTCGACGAGTACGCCGTTGCGGGTCGGGCACTGCCTCCATCGCTGGACCTTGCCAAGATGCTCGACCTCCAACTCGCGTACGAGTCCGTCAAGGATGAGCGCAGACAGATGGATTTCGAGGATGTGCTGCTCGTCACCGCTGGCATGATCGAGGCCGAGCCCCGCGTCGCGCAGCAAGTTCGCGAGCAATACCGCTTCTTCGTGGTCGATGAGTACCAGGATGTTTCACCGCTGCAGCAAGAACTGCTGAACCTCTGGCTGGGGGAGCGCAACGACGTCTGCGTCGTCGGCGATGCCAGCCAAACGATCTACACATTCGCGGGAGCGACGCCGCAGTACCTGCTCGGATTCACGGCGCAACACGAGGATGCGACGGTCGTGCGACTCGAACAGAACTATCGGTCGACGCCGGCGATCGTTGCGGCGGCCAACCGCATCATGCACGGGCGCCCGGGCGCTCTCGACCTGCACGCGGCTCCTGGCGCCCCGACCGGTCACGCGCCGGTCGTGACCGAATACCCGCAGGATCGGGCGGAGGCTCGCGGCATCGCCGAGACGATTGCGGCCGAGATCGCCAATGGCACAGCCCCAGAGTCCATCGCCGTGCTATATCGCATCAACGTGCAATCGGCCGTTCTCGAGGCCGCGCTCGCGGATGCTGGTGTACCGTTCGTCATCCGCGGCGCATCCCGCTTCTTCGACCAGCGCGAGGTCAAAGAGGCGATCATGATGCTGAAGGGCGCGTCCATCTCGATCGTTGGTGAGCCGCTGTTCAAGACCGTGAGCGATGTGCTTCGATCCCTCGGGTGGACCCAGGATCCGCCGCCGACTCGAGGCGCGGTTCGGGATCGCTGGGAGTCGCTCAACGCGTTGCTGGGTTTGGCCGAGGCGAGCCCTGCGGATCTCACGCTCAAGGAGTTCGTCGCGGAGTTGCTCGAGCGCCAGGCCGGACAGCACGAGCCGACCATGTCGGCAGTGACACTTGCAACACTTCACAGCGCCAAGGGCCTCGAGTGGGACTCCGTCTATATCGCAGGCGTCTCTGAGGGGCTGCTTCCCTTTGGCTATGCCAAGACCGACGCGGCCGTCGAGGAGGAGCGTCGACTCTTCTATGTCGGCATCACTCGGGCGCGTCGACGGCTGCGACTCTCCTGGGCAGGGCCCAATCGCCAGCCGAGTCGATTCCTGGCCGACCTTCGCTGAGTCGGTCTGAGTCCGTGGATGGCAGCCGAATGCATCCGCAGCTCGGGTGAGGCATCCAGTCCCGCCTGATCGTCTGGCCGCTGTTGACGGAGAGTCGAAGGGATGTCGCGGCCGCGACCGACGGGCCGGACCCGTTGCCGGCCAGTCGCGTCGCGATGATTCGGCAGGCGATCGCGGCGACTTCGCGAGATACGAGCGGGGTTTCTGAGCCGCTCATTCTGCCCCACAGTTGGGAGGCGATGGCCGACCACGACGCATCCGCGTCTCGTCTGTGATGTTCGAGACAGTAGAGGCATGCCGTGACGCCGGGCTCGACGAGTGGTCCAATCGCCACGGTCTCGTCGCCGAAGATGATGGGCAGGTGCGGAAGGTCCCTCCGCAACCAGAACCCGTAACTGTCCGGGTCGAGCACGTAGTGGCCGACGGCGAGGCCGAGATCGCATGGTTCGGCGCTTGCCCTCGCGGCCACTCGCACCAGCACACCCGATTGGACGAGCGTTTCCGCGATTCGATCGACGGTCGGGCCGGAGCCCGCAATGTTCACGACCCTCTGGGGTTGTGGCGCTTCGTCGTCGACGAGGAGCGCATCGACTCGGGAGAGCAGGTTCTCGATGACTCGTTCATCTGAACCGGAGGACTCCGCAATCATTGTGAGGCCGGAACGGCTCACGCCACTGGCGAGAGCTGCAATCATCCTTTCCTCGCTGCCGCTGACTTCGCGTAGAACCACGCGTGGGGGGTCCACTCCGAACTGAAGGCTGAACGGATCGCGCCACACCATCGTCGCGCGAGGATCGAGCTTCAGCACCATGCGCCCAGCATGCGCGATTCGCGTGGTCGGCGTTCCGGGTCATCCACACCCCGCGGTATCGGTTTACCTGTGGATAAATCAGGTTAAGCACCTCGTCGAGCCGTCATCATGTCGCAACACACGCGGATCGGGGGACGTGCGATGGTACTGGCACGTTCGCGAGGGCGACGGCGCTTGTCGAGGCTGCTTTCGGCTGGGGCGGTGGCGGGGCTCGTGCTTCTGTCGGCCGTGATCACGGCGGAGCCGGCGGCCGCGGCAACTAAGGCGCACGGGTTTCAGGGCGGCACGGGCGATGGCTCCGGCTGGCTCGGCAACGTGCTCGTTCCGGGCGGCGCTCTCGCATACTGCGTGGATCCCGCCGGGAACTTTCCGAGCGGCACGACGGTCGATGCCGGACTGGTCGGCGCAATCCCAGGAACGAGCGCTGCTGCAAATCCGGGACACAACGGGACGCGAACGGTCACCGGCATCGACATCCAGAAACTCAACTACGCGATCGCGACCTACGGGCCGTCCGCCGTCAGCGACACCCTCGCTGCGGGGCTCGCAGCGTACGTGAACTCGGTGACATCGTCGCTGCATCCGGGTGATGGGGTCAGCTACTACATCAACATTCGCGTCCCGGTTGCGAAGAGGGCCGGCGTGCTGGCCCAATACAACACCATCAAGGCGGATGTTAACGCGCACTACGGTTGGGCCATCCAGACCAACTCGGCGCACCTTTCCATCGCGATGGACGCGACCCCCGCGCTGACCGGAGTCGTCCACGTTTCCGTGACGCCAGCGACCGCGACAGGCACGCTCAAACTCCAAGGCGCGGTCTTCACCGCCACCGGCCTCACAACCTCACCGGCGACGGATGGCGCGAACCTCGCCATCACCGCGACCGCCCTCACCGGCCAGGACCTGTACTCGGTCAACGTCAGCGGCAAGTTCTCGGCGCCCACCTACTACAGCACCAACGTCCGCGAACACACCACCTCCAGCCCAGCGGACTCGCAGCGGGTGATCACGGCGGGGACGAAGACGAGTGTGGGGTTTACGGCGAGCACGTTCGTTGATGATCCGCGGGCACCTGTGTTCGAGCCGGTGTTGACGACTGCGGTGTCGCGCTCGTTCGTTCTTCCAGATGAGCCAGTTGTTGACGCGTTGATAGCGTCAGTTAGTGCGGATTCGCCGCTATGGGTTCAGGATCTCGGTGGTGTTTTCGATCCGGTCGTCGCCAAAGGTTTCCTATATTGCGGGCTCGCGCAAAATCCGAGTCTTGGCGAGGAACTCCCTGCCGACGCAGTCTTACGCGGGCCTGAGACTGTAATCCTTAGCGGACCCGGTACCTACACGACCGATGATTCTTTGTCATGTCCAGTGGCG
>DASXNG010000051.1:0-1547 GCA_036495225.1 Galbitalea sp. | reverse complement strand
TCGTAGGAGCTATCCGGCGTCAGTCGATCGCATGCTTGGGCGTTTCGGACTTCGGGCAGTCGGGCGACATCGATGATCTCTACGCCTACTTCGGGATCGACACGGACACGATCGTCGGTGCGGCGGTTGACCTCGTCGAAGACGTTGGGCGATCACCGACGGATCAGATCCGCGAAGCGTCGTGGCCGTCATGACTAATGACCCACACCCTTCAATTCTCGCCACCCCGCTAGCGCGGCTCGCGGCTGCCGAGCACAACGCCAACCTCGCGGCGCTGGCCGGAACTGGCCCCCGCGGTCGCGTTACCCAGCGCGACGTGTTGTCCTCGCTCGGTCTCGCCCCGGGCGAGAGTTCCACAGCGATTCAGAGGCACGCGCCTCCTCCGGAGCGGCTGCCGCCGCTGACGGAGGGCTCCATCCGCGACCGCAGTAGCGCAGAACAGGCCGTCGCGAGACGAATGGCCGAGACAACGGCGACCGTTCCGGACTTTCAGGTGCAGACGGAAACGGCGATGGATCCGATGCTCGGGTTGCGCGAACGGCTCAAGGACGTTGCCAATCCGCCGCCGTCGCTCAACGACTTCATCATCAAGGCAGCCGCACTCGCGCTGCGCGACTTCCCGCTCGTCAATGCCTCGTACGTTGACGGCAGCCCTGAGCTTCACCCGCGGATCAATATCGGGGTCGCCGTCACCACGGAGGGGATGCCGATGCTCCCGACGGTAACCGACGCCGACACCCGATCGCTGGGCTCAATAGCGGCGGAGACTCGACGATCGGCAGCCGCGGTCCGCGACAGCACGATCGCCCCGCGCGACCTGGATGCGCCCACTTTCACCATTTCCAACCTTGGCGACCTCGGGATGACAGCGATCACACCGATGATCAACGCGCCACAAGCAGCGAGTCTCGGCGTTGGCAGCCTGCGAACGATGCTCGTGCAGGCGGCCGACGAGGTGGTCGAGCGAAAGCTCTTGACCCTGACCCTCTCCGGCGACCACCGCATCCTCCCCGTTACCGACGCAGCTCAGTTCCTGTCGCGTCTTCGTGAACTGCTCGAGTCCCCGCTCTTGCTCGCGTGAGTGGGATCGAAGCGGTCGACTTCAACGTTTACGAGCGTCCGGATCGTGTCCTCGACTAGTTCAAAGCGCCGCGTTCTGGTCGGCGCGTTCGCGATCGAAGCCAACTCATTCGCGCCAGGATCCACGACGGTCGCTGACTTCGCCGAGCAGGTCTGGGCGGTAGGGGATGAGGTAACACATGACGTTCTCGGACGGCACAGCGAACTGCATGCGGCCTGGGAGGTCCTCGCTGCGAATGGGTTCGACGTCGTACCCAGCCTGGCCGCATGGTCGGCGCCTCGGCAACCGCTCGAACCAGAGACGCTGGATGCGATCGTGTCCCACATCCTGGCTCGCTGCGACGACACCCTGGCCGGGGCCTATCTGATGCTGCACGGCGCAGCCGTCGCGCACGGAGAAGACGACCCGGAAGGGACGCTGCTCAGCGCGCTGCGCGAGCGCCTTCGCCCGGACCTTCCGATCGCCG
>DASXNG010000050.1:0-25774 GCA_036495225.1 Galbitalea sp. | reverse complement strand
GAGCTCGAGTGCATCTCGAACACGGCTCCGCACCTCACGCCGACGAAGGCCACCGCGCACACGAAGCCACTCGGCCACCGACGCCTCGACGCTCAGCCCAGGGTCGAGACTGTGCAGCGGATCCTGAAACACGTACTGCACCGCACCCGCGCGACGGAAGGCTCGGAGTCGTCGCGGGTCGAGCGCAGCGACATCCGTCCCGTCGACGAGGACGCGGCCGGAGTCGATCGGATTCAGGCCGAGGATGCTGCGCGCGAGGGTCGTCTTGCCCGAGCCGGTTTCTCCGATGAGCCCAACAATTTCTCCCGCCGCGACGCTCGCGTCCACGCCGTGAAGCACCTCGCGCCGGCGGCTTCCGCGCCCGAGCGATACGGAGAGCTCGGTCACCGCCAGGAGTGCGTCAGGCATCGACGAACTCCGCGGCGAGATGCTTCTCGAGGCCGTACCTGGCGTGATCGCGCACGAGCCGGCGGGTGTATTCGTGCCGCGGCGAGCGCAGCACCTCTTGTGATGAGCCAGCCTCGACGACTCTCCCGTTCTGAACAACGATGATTTCGTCGCACACCTGGGCAACGACGGCGAGATCGTGCGATACCAGCACGAGGGCGAGACCGCGGCGCGAGCGGAGGTCCGCCAGCACATCGAGAACTTCGGCCTGCACTGTCACGTCGAGCGCGGTGGTCGCTTCGTCTGCGATGAGCAACTCGGGGTTCTCGCACACCGCGATCGCGATCAACACTCGCTGCAGCATTCCGCCGGAGAGCTCGTACGGATACTGCCAGTAGACCAGCTCGGGCGAGCGGAGTCCCATCGATCCGAGCAGTTCGATCGCACGGGACTTCGATTCGCGCCTGGGCAGGTGCGACTTCACGCGAAGAACCTCAGCCAGCTGCTTCCCCACCGCGACCGACGGGTTCAGATACGAGCCCGGGTCCTGGAACACCGCGGAGACGTGGGTCCCGCGAAGGCCGCGCCAACCGCGGTCGTCGATGGTGGTGAGGTCACGACCGTCGAACTCGATGCTCCCTGCCGTCACGCGCACTCCGGGCGGGAGGATGCCGAGGAGCGAGCGACAGGTCAGCGTCTTTCCGCTTCCAGACTCGCCGACGATTCCCAGGGCTCCGCCGCGCGGTACGGCGAACGAGACGCCGTGCACGAGCTGGCCGGCCGGTCCATCGATGACGAGATCGCTGACGGTAAGCAGGGCGAGGTCAGGCTGGGACACGCGAAGACTCCTTCGTTGCGATGATGCGAGACCGACGTCCGGCCGAGCGCGCTCGAGCCTCGGTTCCCGAGGCATCCCTCAGCGCGTCAGCCAGGCCGTTGAACGCGCCAACCGTCACGATGATGAGCACCGCCGGAAACACAGGCTCGTAGGACTGCTGGAACAGGTAGCCGAGATCGTCGGAGAGCATGCCACCCCAGGTGGGCGCTGGAGGCTGGACGCCGATGCCAAGAAAGGTCAGCGACGAAACAATCACGAGCGCCGCGCCGAGTGCGCTGGCTGCGCTCACTGCGACGGCGGGAGCGACCTTGCCAAGCAGGTGGGTGCGCAATACCCACCACGGCGAGGCGCCCACGAGCTGGGCGGCTTCCACATAGGGCGCGGTAGCGGCTGCCAGTGCAGCTGTGCGAGTCACCCTGAAGAACCCCGGCGCGATGAGCACTCCAACGACGAGCATGGCCGGCCCCAGACTGTTTCCAAGCAGCGCGGTCGTCGCGATTGCGAAGACCAGGAACGGCAGTGTGATCAGCGCGTCGACGACCCGAAGCGACACCCATTCGAACACCCGCCCGAGGTACACGGACAGCAGGCCCGGGATGACGCCAAGCAGCATGCCGATCGCGACGACCTCCGCGGCGGAAAGCAGCGAAAGCGGGGCTCCGGCCAGGAGTCGGCTGAGAACGTCGCGACCCAGGTAGTCGGTGCCCAGCCAGTGCGCGGCGGATGGCGCGGCCAGCAGATGCGCAACATCCTGTTTCAGGGGGTCGTATGGCGCGAGCACAGGCCCGAAGATCGCAACTACCACGACGATCGCAATGACTACCGCAGACACGGCGCCGAGCGGTGAGCGAAGAGCCCGAGAGAACACGTTAGATACCTCTCCGCGATGCGGGCACGAGGCGCGTGAGCAGCCCGTTGACCAGAAGGTTGAAGGCGAGCACGAGGACGATTCCGACGACGAGCACGGCCTGAACGGTCGGCACGTCACCGCGCAGCGCGGACTCGCTGCCGAATCGCCCGAAGCCCTCCATGCCGAAGATGCTCTCTGTGACGACCGCTCCGCCGAGCAGCGCGGGTGCACGCATCCCGATCACTGCAATCGCGGGTCCGCTGCCGTTGCGCAGCACGTGGCTGAAGAGCACCCGGCGATCGCTGAAACCTCGTACGACTGCTCCGGTCACGTAGTTCTCGTCGTACGCGCTCACGAGGCCTGCGCGGAGTTGCCGCGCGATCTCAGCCACCGTGTCGAGGCTCAGGGCGATAGCGGGAAGCGTGATGAGCGTCAGCCATTGACCGAAGTTGACCGTTGGCGAGACATAGCCTGCGGAGGGTAGCCAGCGCAGCGTCACACAAAACACGAGGATGAGGCCGATGGATGCGACGAACGGGGGAATCGTCGCGATGAGGGATGCGAAGCCCGTCACGAGTCTGTCGATCAAGGTTCCTCGCTTGACCGTCGCGAGCAACCCGAGAGCGAATCCCCCGGTGACGCCGATGACCAATGCGAATCCGGCGATCGACAGACTGATCCCGAGGCGTTCGACCAACTGCGGCGCGATCGGAAGCCCGTTGAACCACGACGTTCCGAGGTCTCCGTGCAACAGTGCGCCGAGCCAGTCGAGATAGCGGGCGCCGAGCGGCTTGTCGAGACCGTACTGCGCATTGAGCGCGGCTACCGCCTGCGGCGTTGCGGAGTCACCGAGCTTGAGCGCTGCGGGACTGTGGCCGCTGATCGCGCCCAGCGAGTAGGTGACGAAGGTGGCGAAAAGGAAAACCGGAACCACGATCGCGAGCATGCGCAGCGCCCAGGAGGTCGCGCCCTTGAGCCCACGAACGAATCGTCGACGCGAGCGGGAGGCGGTGAGCTGACCGATGAATCCCGGACTGGTCAGTGTTGTCATCTCGCCTCCTCCCGCTTTCGATCGCGTGTTCGTTGACTACTGGCTAGTTGCCCGAGACCGTCACGCCTTCCCAGCGGAACTGAGAGAGGAAGTGCGGCAGGGCGGAGACCTTCGGGCTTCGAACGTCGATGCGCGGGGTCGAGTAGAGCGAGAAGCTCGGGTCCTCGCTGACGCCGATCTCGACGGCCTTCCAGAGCAGAGGCTGGTAGTCGGGCGAATCGAGAGGCGTCTGCCGAACCTTGTCGAGTGCAGCAAGGAAATCTGGCGAAGCCGTGCGGCTCGTGTTCATCAGGCCGGTCGGGCCATAGACGACTCCGAGCAGCTGCACCGGCGACTCACGGCCGACCGTGCCATCCAGCGCGAACTGGGCCGTCCGGTTCAGATAGACGGCCTGCTGCCAGGTGGATGACCCTACTGGGACGACCTGGATGGTGGACTCCACCCCGACGTCCTTGAGCTGCGCTTGCACGAGCTCGGCAACATTTTGGGTGTACGAGAGCGCCGTCAGTGTGATCTTCAGCTGCCCCGGCTTGAACCCGGCATCGGCGAGAAGCGACTTCGCTTTGGCCGGGTCGTACGCGAACTTCGTCGCGAGGGACGGGTCGAAACCGACGTACCCCTTCGGGAAGGGCTGGTAGACCACCGAGCCGATGCCGGCATTCGCGACCTTCAGCAGCTGCTGCCGGTTGACCGCGTATTTGAGTGCTTCGACCACCTTGGCGTTGGTCAGCGGCGCGAGACCGCTGTTCACGTCGACCTGGCTGACGGTCAGGCTATCGACCACGTCGACCTTCAGACCGGCGGCCTTCGCTGCAGCGATAGACGTTGCTGGTAGGGACGCGACATCCAGCGCGCCGGTTTGAACTGCTGCGATGATCGTCGAGGGGTCTGGCGCGACGCTGAGGTCGAGCTCGTCGATGTGGATGTCTTTGGCGTCCCAGTAGTACGGATTCTTGACCAGCACGGCGTTCGACTCCGGAACGAAGCTCTTGAACTTGAACGGGCCGGCGCCGGACGCGTCGGTCGGAATCTTCGCGGCGTCCGCGGCGGTCTTGAACGCCGCCGGATTGACGATCTCGCCGGTTTTGCCTGCGAGCAGATCCGGTACCTGGTAGTCGGCCTGCTGAAGATTCAGGGTTACGGTGCGCGGGTCGACGACCGTGATGCTCTTGATGGTCGAAAGCTGGTCGGTCAGCAGGGAGTTCGGCTGCGTCTTGCCCCGCTCCAGGCTCGCCCTGACTGCCGCGGCGTCGAGCGGCGTCCCATCCGAGAACTTCAGGTTCGGACGCAGCGTGAACGTGATGGCGGTGCCGGGGGTGTTGTACGACCACTTCTCGGCGAGTGCTGGCTCGGCGTTGCCCTTGGAATCGAGCTGCGTCAGCGACGAGTACACGAGGCTGATCGTGTTGATGTCATTGCCGGTGCTCGACGTGACGGGATCCCAGGATGTCGGGAGGCTAAACCCCCACTTCAACACCGTCGGCGCAGAAGATTGCGCGACGGTTCCGCTGCCACCCGCGGCGCAGCCGGCGAGCAGAAGGGTGGCGCCTAGGGACGCCGCGAGTATCGCGGAAGCTTGTCTGATGTTGGGCATGGTCGTTCTCCTGTGCTGTGGATGGGTTAGTGCGGTTACGCGGAGGCGGAAACCAGCTCGCCGCGATGTGCAGCGGTGTGAACGTTCTCCGGGATGGGAAGACCGAGGTTGCCGCGAAGCGTGTCCGACTCGTACTCGTCGCGCACGATGCCACGTTCGCGGAGGATGGGCAGCACCTCATCGGTGAATCGCGCGAACTCGCTCGGCACGGTCACGTGCACGTTCAGCCCATCGAGGGCGCGGGACTCGAACCACTCCTGGATGGAGTTGGCGACGGTGAGAGGGCTGCCAGCGAACGGCGAGTGGTAAACGGGGTTGAAGTACTCAACCGTCTCGCGAAGCGTGAATCCGTTCTCGGCCGCGACCTTCTTGATGCGATCGGCCTGGGTACGGAAGCTCGTGTCACCGAGCGTTCCAAGGTCGGGGAACGGCGCGTCCAGGTTGTGCTGCGAGAAGTCGTACCAGCCGAACGGACGCCCAAACTGGGCAACCGTCTTGCCGAAGTCCTTCGCCCGGTGCTCTGCGATCTCGAGTTCGCGGGCCTCCTCGTCGGTGTCTGTGACGACCGGACTGACGCCAGGCGTGATGAGGACGTGCTCTGGATCACGGCCCTTCGCCGCTGCGCGCGACTTGATATCGGCGTAGAACGCCTGCGCCGCCTCGAGGTTCGGGGCGAAGGTGAAGATGCCTTCGCCGATTGCCGCACCGAGGTCGCGTCCCTCCTCGGAGTCGCCGGCCTGGAAGATCACGGGCTGCCCCTGCTTCGAACGCTCGATGTTGAGCGGACCGACCACCGAGAAGAACTGACCCCTGTGGTTCAGCTGGTGCTGGCGCGACGCATCGAAGAAGACGCCAGCCTCCTTGTCGCGCGGGAACGCGTCATCCTCATACGAATCCCACAGCCCCTGCGCAACACGAACGTGCTCGAGCGCACGCCCGTAGCGCGTGTCGTAGTCGTAGTGCTCCTCGCGGCTGTAGTTGCCAGCGGTGCCGCCGTCGCCCGTTGCGACAACGTTCCAGCCCGCGCGACCGCCGCTGATCAGATCGAGGGACGCGAGGCGACGCGCCACGTTGAACGGTTCGTTGTACGAGGTCGTGATCGTGCCGACCAGTCCGATGTTCCTGGTCGAGACCGCGACCGCGGACAGGAGAGTCAGCGGTTCGAGGCGGTTGAGGTAGTGGTTCGGCGAGTCTGGCGTAATGAACTGGCTGTCAACGATGAAGACATAGTCGAACTTGGCTGCCTCGGCCTGCCGCGCGCGATCGATGTACCAACGGATGTCGACGCTCGCGTCGCCGGGGATCTCTGGGCTGAGCCAGGTGTTGTGCTGGCCAGGCCCACCCACGCCCATGAAGACCGCGCCGAGCTTCAGCTGTCGCTTTGCCACGATTATGTTCACCTTTTGTAACGAAGTGTCGTCGAGGCGGTTGCACTCGTCGTTCCGAAAGTGTGGCCAGATTGCAGCGAAGTTCGCAACGATCTTTGCGTTATGTTTCACAAATCGCGCCTTTGTGACATTTTGAGTGAACTTATATTTGCATTGTGTTCATCGCGCACTACCGTGGAGCCAATCGACGACGGAGACGCAGGAAAGGGGTCGGCGAGTGACTGGCAGTGAAGAGTGGGGTGCGGCGACCCAGCAGATCCGGGCGGGCTATGCCAGCGGTGTCCCACAGAACACGGCGGTCGTGCCGATCTACCAGTCCACGGCGTACGAGTTCGAGAACTTCCAGGCGGCCGTCGACATCTTTGCGTTGCGCAAAGCCGGAAATCTCTATAGCCGCACTGGCAACCCCACGAGCACAGCCCTCGAGCGCCGAGTCGCGGCGTTGGACGGGGGCGTCGCAGCCCTCGCCACCGCCTCCGGGCAGTCCGCCGTCGCCATCGCACTCCTCGCGCTGGTGCACACGGGGCAGCACATCGTCGCATCCAACCAGCTCTACGGCGGTTCGGTCGACCTGCTCGGCGACACCTTCGCCGACTTCGGCATCTCCGTCACCTTTGTCGACCCGGATGACGCCGGGGCGTGGCGCGATGCCGTGCTGCCCGAGACTCGCGCCTTCTTTCTCGAGTCGATCGGAAACCCGACTGCGGTCATCCCGGATTTCGACGGGATTGCCGCGGTTGCCCACTCCAACGACGTCCCCCTGGTCGTTGACAACACGATCGCGACGCCCGTGTTCTTCAAGCCGTTCGACTTCGGCGCTGACATTGCGGTCTACTCCGCGACCAAGTTTCTCGGCGGACACGGCAACTCGCTGGCCGGGGTGATCGTCGACTCCGGTCGCTTCGACTTCGGTGCCCGACCGGAGCGCTGGCAGCAATTCACCACAGCATCCGAACGGTTTGGCGGAATCGTCTTCTGGGATCGCTTCGGCGGCGCGGGCAGCGCGTACCTCGCCTACGCGAAGGCGAAGCTGAGCCACGACCTTGGACCCGCACTGTCGCCGTTCAACGCCTTCCAGATACTTCAGGGCATTGAGACTCTGGATATTCGAGTGCGCAAGCAAGCGGAATCGGCACTTGAGGTCGCACGATTCCTCAGCGGGCATCCAGAGGTTGCGGTAGTTCATCACCCGCTGCTTCCGGATCACGCCAGCCACGAACGCGCAAAACGCTACCTGCCGGGTGGCGTCAGTTCGGTCTTCGCCTTCGATCTGGCGGCGCCGGTAGAAGCGGTTGGTCCGTTCATCGATTCACTGCGACTCTTCCTGCTCGTCGCCAACATCGGGGATGTTCGAAGCCTCGTCGTTCACCCCGCGACTACTACCCACAGTCGGCTCAGCCCCGAGCAGCGCGAGCGAGCCGGCATTTCGCTCACCACCATTCGCCTCTCGATCGGCCTCGAGGATCCTCGCGACCTCATCGCCGACCTCGCGCAGGCTCTCTCGTCACTCACCATCCCAGCGGAGGCACTGTCATGAAATTCGGATACTGGACCCCCGTCTACGGTGGATTCCTTCGCAACGTCGACGAAGAATCCATGGAGACAAGCTGGGACTATGTCCGACGCGCATCGATCCTCGCTGACCGTCTCGGCTACTACCTGACGCTCGTTCCGGAGCTCTATCTGAACGATCGCAAGGGGATCGAAGCACCCAGTCTCGAGGCGTGGTCACTGTCGACTGCGATCGCCGCCGTGACCGAGAACCTGGGCATCATGACCGCCGTGCGCCCCGGCTTCCACCTGCCGACCGTCATCGCGAAGACCTCCGCCACGCTCGCCGACATCTCCGCCGACCGCTTCTCACTGAACGTCGTGTCCGCCTGGTGGGCGGAAGAAGCACGCCAGTACGGCGGGGTGTTTGCCTCGCACGACGAGCGCTACGTGCAGTCGAGCGAATTCGTGGGGATCCTCAAGGGCATGTGGTCCGAAAACCCATATAGCCAACAGGGCCAGTTCTACGATGTCGAGCGAGCCATCCTCTCCCCCAAGCCGCGAGTCGCGCCGCCGATCTACGCGGGCGGAGAAAGCGAATCCGGGCGAGAGGCGATCGCCGGGTTCGCCGATCGATACGTCACTCACGGGGGCACCCCGAACGAGCTCCGCGAGAAGGTTGACGATGTCAACGCTCGCCGGAGGCGACTGCAGGGCGGCAACTTCGACGAGATCGGGATGGCTGCCTACGTCATCATCCGCGACACCGAGGCGGAAGCGCTCCGCGAACTCGAACGCATTACGACGGTCGACCCCAACTCCCCCGGGTACGCGTCGTTTGAGGAGTTCAGGGCGAACTCGAATCTCGACGTCGAGCTGTCGAAGCGCGAGTACTCGGTAGGCACGCGCGGGTTGCGACCGAATCTCGTTGGCACGGCAGAACAAGTCGCCGATCGCATCCGCGAATTCGAGGCCGCCGGAGTGAACCTGCTGCTCATCCAGTCCTCACCCCTCATCGAAGAACTCGAACGCATTGCGACAGAGCTCTTTCCCCTCTTCGACCGATCGCCAGTTCTCACCGCAGGAGCAACCCGATGACACTCACTCTCCCAGCTACAACCGCCGTCTTCGACGAACCAGCAGGCCTCAACCCGCGGGGCACGCTCGTGGTGTTGGCCGGGCGCGGCGAGGCCGCAGGCGTCTACGAGCGCTTCGGGCGCCGCATCGCAGCCGACTCCTGGCGAGTTCGAGTTGTCGCCGGCGCGGCTACCGATCCAGCCGCCGCACGCGAACAGGCGCTTGCGATACTGGCAAGCGAGGACTCGCCGGCCCCGCGCATCCTGGTCGGATCCGACGCGGGCGCGGCACTCGCCCTCGGTATCGCCGCCGCGCATCCGGACTCCCTCGACGCCCTCGTACTCGCAGGACTCCCGACGCACGCGGAACAGCGGGCGGTAAACGCCGACCCGGAGCTGCGTTCGGCCTGCCCGGTTCATCGCAAGACTCTCGACAACGTCGATCTGATCGAAGCGGATGCCCTGGCCGCAACACTTCCGAGCGAGTTGGCGTTGCCCACGGCGACGTCGGTCGCCCTGCCGGTGCTGGCGGTACACGGCGACGCGGACGCTGTCGTTCCGGTAAATGACGCCGTCGTCTACCTGCGCGGACTTCCGGATGTCAGGATCACGACCGTTCGAGGCGGCAGGCACGACGTGCTCAACGACATGAGCCATCGAAGCGTCGCGGCCACGATCATCCTGTTTCTCGAAGCGTTGAAGGCCGGCGGAACTATCGTCGAAACTTCCTGACGGGCACCTCAGTCGAAATACTCGCGCAGCTCACCGTCGACCGCAGCAGCGAGAATGCCAGCAAGCTCGGCGAGCAGTTCCCGGGAGTCCGGAAGTTGGGTGACAGAGACGCGGAGGAGTCCGCGATCTGGCATGGTGACGAACGTCTTTCGGCCAGAGCCGACCGAAATGCCCTGCGAGGCCAGTGCGATGAGGGCGTCGGTCTCGTTCTCGACCTCGATCCACACGACCAGACTGCCCGGCCCAGACTGGGCAGTGAGCCCGGCCTTCGCAAGTTCTTCGAGGAGGATCGCGCGACGCGAGGCATACCGCTCTCGCGCCAGCTCCACGGTTTCGTTCGCCGCGCGGTCATCGATCAGGTAGGCGAGCGCGTTCTGCAGAATCCGGCTGTTCGACCCAACCCCGTAGCTGCGCTCATGCACGCTTCTTCGCACCAGCTCCCGGCTGCCACCGAGCACGGAGGTGCGCACGTCAATCCCATACGCCTTGCAGAAGCTCTCGATGCGCAGCACACGATCCGGAAGCAGCGAACCCATGGATGGCGGCGGCTCAACTGCCAGCGGCCCGATGGAGTCGTCCTCCACCACCCACACGACGCTGTCGTGGTCACGGATCACCCGGGCGAGCTCGTCTGTGCGCTGCTGTGACACCGACCGATCGAGGGCGAACGGCCCGCCGGGCTGGTAGATGAAGGCGGCAGCACCTGCGTCGAGCGCACCCTTGAGGGACGCGGCCGTCGGCCCGAACTCGTCTGAATCGAGGCCGACAGCGGTCACGCCCAGGTCACGAAGGGTTTCGAGGTAGCCCGGAACGACGGGCTCATCGATGGCGACGACCGAGCCACGCGGTGCCGCTGCCGCTGTCGCCAACAGCAGAGCCTCCGTACCGCCACCGGCGGTGAGCCATCCCTCGGCCTCGAACGGCCAGTCGGGTTCGACCGCCGCGCGCAGGCGATCTGTCATGTAGTCACGGCCGGAGGCGTTGAGGTCGCGGGCGTCGAGGCTGGACAGCAGAGCCGCGGCGAGCGATGGCTGCAGCGAAACGTCGCCATTGGTCTGCACGAGGTCGATCTGCGCCCAGCCTGGAAATGAACTAGTCGCGGGTGCGCGCACCAGCGAACCGGGCGGTCGGCCAACGACCACCGTTCCCCCGCGACGACGAGTTTCGATGAGGCCGAGGTCGCGCAGCATCCCCCACGCATCCGCGACGGTGCCGACGCTGATTTGTGCGACGCTCGCAAAATCGCGAATAGTGGGCAGTTGTGAGCCGGCGGCGAGGTGCGCGGACTCGATCAGTGCCGCGACGCCGTCCCGCAGATTCGCGGCACTTCGGCCCGGCATCCGCGAGAAGAGCCAGCCGGCATCGACACTGTTGCGGCGCTCTGGCATGGCCCGATAATAATGTCACAAACAGAACTATGTTCACTCACGACCGTCGGCCGCGGAGCCGAGGTCGGCCAGAACTAGTTCGGCCAGGACTCGTTGATCTCCGAGAGCACGTTTTTAGTGGACGTTCCCTTGATCCAGGCGACCATTCCCGTCAGGAACGTGCCTGAACCGACGATGCCCGGCATCAGGTCTGCCGCGTCGAGCCTGAACACCGTGTGCTTGTCCTGAAGCAGTCGGGTCGACGCCTGCTCGAGTGGCGAGGCATCCGCCGACGGCGGCACATTGACGTCGGGGCTGATCGCGCCGCCCAACTTGACGCGACTGAGCGCCCACGCGGTGCTCGACAGGAACTGCTGCACCTTGACAACATCGGCGTTCGTTGAGAACGACGAGACGAAATAGCCGCTGCCGGTCAAAGGCGTCGAGCCAGCCCTAACGGATGGCAACGGGAAAGCCCAGTAGTCACCGTTCGGTTCGACCGAGGCCGGCGCGCCCGCTGCATCCGTGAGCTGGTTGACGAACGTTGAGGGCTGGTGGGTCATCGCGCACTTTCCACTTTCCAACGCCGATGCGACGCGAGCGGTGGTCGCAGTGTTGATGCTGGAGACCTCACCGATGCCGCCGTTGGCATAGTTGGGGTTGAGTAGCACAGACGACACGTCGTCGAAGGCCTTCTGAATGCGCTTGTCGGTGAACGGGATCTGGTGGTTGACCCAATCGTCGTAGACCTTTGCACCGTCCTGACGCAACACCAGATCATCGATCCAGCTGACACCCGCCTTACCGCTCTCGGCGCCCTCGCTGAAGCCGTCGCACCACGGTGCGAGACCTGTCTTGCTCTGGATGGTCTGGGTGAGGGTCATCAACTCGGCCCAGGTCTTCGGAACACTGACACCCCACTTGGCGAACTGTGCAGGCGAGTAGAACACCCAGCCGTTGACGCTCGCGAGAAGCGGTGCGGCGTAGTTCTTGCCTCCGGTCGTCGTGTACTGGCTCCACGATGATGGGAAGTTCTTCGCCACATTCGACGTCACCTGGGAAGGCAGGGGCTGCAAAAGCCCGTGCTGCGCGAGGTCGACGACGATGCCGGGCTGGGCGATGATTGCGAGGTCCGGAGCATTGTTCTGCTGCGCCTCTGTGGCAATCGCCGACTCGAAGTCTGGCTCGCCCGTGTAGAGGATCGTGATGTTGTTGGCCTTCTCCCAGCTCTTCCACGTGGCGGCAAGGAGGTCCTCGTCGTGATCGGTGATCGGGCCCTCGATCGTCACGACGTGTGGTGGAGTTGGGTTCGCTCGCTCAGCGATTTTTCCGCTGCATCCGGTCAGCACGATGGCAGACCCAACAATGAGCGCAATGGGCGCGGCGATTCGAAGAAGGCGTGCACTCACAGTCATTACTTCCCGGTACGCGTAGAAGTCGGATAAAGAGGTTCCGGCGGCGTTGCCGAGCTAGGTGATGCTACAGGATGACGGTGGACCAGACGGGTTGTCTCCTACGGAGCAATACAAGCGAATCTGGCGGTCGACCGCTAACCCCCGTTCGCGCGTCAACCGCTGGCTAGAACGTCTGGGCCGCGTGCAGCCGCGCGTAGCGACCCGAGTGATCCAGTAGCTCGTCGTGAGTGCCGACCTCGACGAGCTTGCCTCGATCGAGCACGGCGATGCGATCCGCAGCGCGAATTGTCGACAGCCGGTGCGCAACGATGAGCGTCGTGCGCCCGCCCATGAGACGCTCAACCGCTCCTTGGACTAGCTTCTCGGATTCACCGTCGAGTGCGGATGTCGCCTCGTCGAGCAGCAGCACCGTTGGATTCCGGATGAGCGCGCGCGCGATCGCGATGCGCTGGCGCTGTCCCCCCGAAAGTCTGGCCCCGCGTTCGCCGACGATGGTGTCCCAACCGTCGGGCATCGCATCGACGATTTCGAGTGCATTCGAATCGCGCAGCGCCTCCAATACCACCTCGTCCGCGACATCCTGAAGGCCGTACGTGACGTTGTCGCGAATGGATCCCTCGAAGAGCACGGACTCCTGTGGCACGACCGAAACGCGCGACCGAAAAGTGCGCAGGTCAAGCGACTGCATGTCCACGCCATCGAGCAACAGCTTGCCCTCGGTCGGCCGCAGAAAGCCGAGCACGACGTTGAGAAGGGTTGACTTGCCAGAACCCGATGGACCGACAAACGCGATCGTCTCGCCCGGCTGAATCTCGAGATCGATATCAGAAAGCGCGGCCCGCCTGGCCTCCGGGTAGCTGAAACCGAGACCCGCAAAGGTGAGCTTGCCGGTCAGAGTAGCGAGTGACTTCTTGCCGACGTTGACCTCGACATCCGGCTCCTGAAGCACCTCGGCGATCGAACGCATCGACTCTCGTGCCTTCGTCATCACTGGCAGCAGGTTGAGCAGGTTCACGACGCTTCCGGTGAGGATCGTGAAGTATCCGCTCAAGAGCACGACTTCGCCGGGCGTGATGGCAAGGAACCCGGTCCACGACGCGAAGGCGGCCGCGATCAGGCAGAAGACGCCGAGGCTCTGGTAGGAGATCCAGGTGATAGATCCGAACCTGCCGTTGAACCGATCGAGCACCACGGCGGCGGAGCGGACGCTCTCCACGCTGGTGGAAACGCGTTCGAGCGCGACATCCTCGAGCGCGTGCGCGCGCGTGATCGGCATGAGAGCCGCCATTTCGCCGACGCGAGACGAGAACGACTCGAACTCACGACGCAGGGACTCGTTGAGTCGGCCGGACCGCATTCGCACTGTGATCATGAGCACAGCGGCGATGGGCACCGTGAGGGCGAAGACAATGACGAACGCGGGAACGGTGATCGCCGTCGCGATCAGGGCGCCGACCAGCACACAGATAGCGGAGAGGCCAACCCCGTAGGACTGGTTGAGCGCAATTTCGACGTTCTCGGCATCGCGAACGACCTTGCTCTGGATGACTGCAGCGCTCGTCCGTGAGTGGAAACTGATCGACAGTTGCTGCAGCCGTGCGCTCATGCCATTGCGCAGGTCGGCGGCGACGTGCCTGATCGCGTTGCTGAACAAGTTCACGTACAGCACGTTGAGCGGAAAGTTCATCAGCAGGATGACGGCGGCGATACCGGCGTAAATCCACAGCTGGCTGAGCGGCTTGTGCTGCACGACGACGTCGATGATGCCGCCGGTGAGGATCGGCAAGATCCAGATCGGGCTGTCCTTGATGACGAAAATTACGGTCGCGACGAACATCGACCACCGGTACGGCCGGAACATGGCAATGAGGGAAAGGATGGGCTTTCGCTTGTCGACCGGAATGTCAGACATCGCTCGCAGCTGTGTCATCTGGCCAGTATTGCGTACTTCGCAAAAATGTAACTAATGGCCGCAAATGTTTGGCAACAACTTGCCTTGGCGTGGCGGAATCCTTGCGGTCGTCAAGGAATTACGAGCCTGTACCTACGCTCGCCCGACTCGGCCGACGAAGTGCGGGGTTGTTGGCCCGGTGGTCGTAGTTGGACTCAGTTGGCCAACAAACACTCATTTCGGTGGTGCACCGCGCCGAGGCTATAGCCGGAGAGAGGTTAATCGAGGTCCTTGCCGTAGCAGAGGAAGAACGGGATCGGAGCGTAGAGCCCGAAGCGCTCGATGGGCACGTAGCCGAGGCTCAGGTAGAGGGCGATCGCCTCGGTCTGAAGCCCGCCCGTCTGCAGGACGAGGGATGTCGCCCCGAGCTCAAGCGTTATGACCTCGAGTTCGCGCATGAGCAGTTTCGAAATTCCGCGACCCCTGTGCGACCTGCGCACGACTACGCGCTTGACTTCGTATTTGTCCTCGAACGGTCGAAGCGCCGCGTGCCCAACCAGCAGGTCGCCGTCGAACACGCCGACCGTCGCGACCATCGCCTCCGGGTGAACCGTGAGAGCGGCGTCGACGAGTGCCTCCATTTCAGGAGTGTTACCCGCGGCGACGTCGGCGTACAGCTCGGTCATTTCGACATCCATCTCGCCACGAAGCTCCGCGGCGCGGGGGTCTGAGTAGTCGAGTCTTTGCAGGTTCAGCGTTTCCACGCCGTCCACCCTAAACGCCCCCACCTGACCGTCCCCTCACGCACGAGAAGACGAGCCGAAATAGCGGCTCCGCCGAGCGCGTCTACTGCTTCGCAGTAGACGTAGCCGAAGCGGCTCCGCCGAGCGCGGCTACTGCTTCGCAGTAGACGTAGCCGAAGCATTGGACTCATATGACGTGTTCGTCGACTCGAAGAAGTTCACCAGCTGCAGGGTGTCGTTCGCCGCCGCCATCCACTTAGCCGGGTTGGAGACGTTGTACTCGGGCGGGAACCCGAGCTCCTCGAGACGCCGGTCGGCCAGGTACTTGACGTACTGGTTGATGTAGTTGGCATTGAGTCCGAGGATGCCACCGGGAAGCAGGTCGCGGTTGTATTCCTCTTCCATCTCAACGGCATCCAGAATCATCTGCTTGATCTCTGCCGCGAACTCTTCAGTCTGCAGGTCGGGGTTCTCTTCGAGCACCGTGAGGATCAGGTTGATTCCGAACTTGAGGTGCAGCGACTCGTCGCGAACCACCCAGTCCATGAGTGACCCGAAGTTGCGCAGCAGGTTCCTCTGGCGGAAGGACAGCGCAACCATGAAACCCGAGTAGAACCACACACCCTCGAGGATGACGTTGTACGCAACGAGGTTGCGCACGAAATCCTTCTTGCCCTCCGTCGTCGTGATGTCGAGCGTCTGCTCGGTCATGCGACGGATGTACTTCATCTCGAACTCTTCTTTGCGAGCCATCGAGGGGATGTCGATGTGCGAGTTGTATGCAGCGTCGCGGTCGATCGGGAACGTCTCCAGCACGTACTCGAAGCTCATGCAGTGGTTGGCTTCTTCCCACATCTGCTTCGCCAGGTACAGGCTGCACTCGGCAGCCGAGACGTAGGGGTACACGCCGAACGCGAGCGCCTTGTTGACGAGCAGCTCGTTCGGGTTGAAGTAGCTCATCAGGAAGGTGACGGCGTGACGTTCCTCGTCTGTCATCTTCTTGAAGTCTGCGATGTCTTCACCGAGCTGGATCTCGTTCGGGAACCAGGTGTTTGCGACCGCCTGGTCGTACAGGTCCATCGCCCACTTGTATTTGATCGGCTTGAGGAGGAGGCCTTCTTGCAGGCCGGTTCCTAGAATTCCCATGACTTACTTTCCTTCTTGCCAATAATCGGTTGATGAGGAGGGCGCGCAGCGACCGTCTCGAATCATTGGCAGCTTTCACATTGCAGGTCATCCATCGGATCGACCGGTACTTCGTATTCCATGGTGTTGTCGAGCGGCTTCATCTCAGGCGTCGCCCTTCGGGGTGAGTCCGCCGAAGCCGCGACGAGCAGGCGCAGCAGCAGCTTCTGACGGCGCCGCGGTACCGACCGACGACAGCTCTTCCGCCTTGTTGACCTTGACCGTCGACTGCTCTGCGGTGTGGCGTGGCTTCATGTGCAGGTAGTATGTGGTCTTCACTCCACGCTCCCAGGCACCGAAGTAGATGTCCATCATTTCGCCGAGGTCGCGCGTCTCGAGGTACATGTTGCGGCTGATCGACTGGTCGATCCACTTCTGAGCGCGGGCCGCGACCTCGAGGAAGGAGTAGGGCGAGAGCTGGAAGCTCGTCTTGTAGGTCGACTTGACCTTGTCCGGGATGGCGGCGATGCCCTGGATGTCGCCCTGGCTACGCAGGATCGTCTCCTTGGTCGTCTCCCAGATGCCGAGCTTCTGCAGGTCGGCAACCAGGTTGCGGTTGACCTCGAGGAATTTGCCGTTGGATGTTGCGCGGCTGAAGATCTGGGCGAATTGCGGGTCGAATCCCGGCGTCGTGCCTGCAACAAGACCAATGGATGCCGTTGGCGCGATCGCCATGAGCGTCGCGTTGCGCATTCCGCCCTTGACCTTCACACGCAGCGCGTCCCAGTCGAGTCGCGTCTTGCGGTTGACGTTGATGGGGGTTCCGCGGTCAGCCTCGGTGAGTGCGATGGTGTCGATTGGCACGAGACCCTTCGACCAACCGGAGCCCTCGAAGTTCGGGTACGAGCCGCGCTCGACTGCCAGGTCTGCGCTCTCATCGATCGCCGCGTACGAGACGTGCTCCATGATCTCGTCGATCAGGTCGTAGGCTTCTTCGCTCTCGTAGCTGAAGCCGAACTTCTCGATGATGTCGGTGAAGCCCATGACCCCGAGCCCGACCGCGCGGTTCTGGTGGTTGGAGAAGTCGGCTTCTTTCACGCTCGAACGCGTGATGTCGATCAGGTTGTCGAGCTGGCGAACCGCGAGACGCGCGCTGCCTTCGATCTTTGAGTAGTCGACCCGGAGTGCGCCGGTCGTGGCATCCGTCACCAGGTGCTGTGACAGGTTGATCGAAACCAGGTTGCAGACGGAGACGTTGTCTTCGTCCTGCGGAAGCGTGATCTCGGTGCAGAGGTTCGAGAGGTGGATCGTGCCCGTGTTGTTGTTGAGCGCGCGGTTATTGATCGTGTCTTTCCAGGTCAGCCACGGGTGGCTTGTGGTCTGCAGCGAGATGAGGATGGACTTGAACTGCTCGCGAGCGCCGATCTTCTTGAACATGCGCATCTCGCCAGCCTCGGCCTTGGCGACGTATTCGTTGTACCGGACAGAGAACGCTGCGCCGTACAGCTCGTTGAGGTCAGACACCTCGAGCGGGTCGAACAGGTACCAGTCGTCATCGTTCTGCACGCGCTTCATGAACTCGTCGCTGATCCACACCGCGGTGTTGGCCGTGCGGGTGCGGCGGTACGGGTCGCCGGAGTTCTGGCGCAGGTCGAGGAACTCGGGGAAGTCGAGGTGCCAGTTCTCCATGTAGAAGCACAGCGCACCGAACTTCTTGCCGCCACGGCTTACGGCGCGAAGGATCGAGTCGATCGTGTGCATGAACGGGATTGGCCCGGTCGACGTCGTGTTGTTGGAGCGGATGGGCGAACCCTGCGCACGAAGCTTCGTGACCGAGAGGCCGATGCCACCGGTGCCCTTGGTCAGCCACATCACATCGCGGGTCGTCTTCGCGATGTGCTCCATGTCGTCCTGCATCTCCATGACGAAGCAGTTGGCGAGCTGAGGGTATGCGGTGCCCGCGTTGACGAGCGTCGAACCGGCCGCGAGGTATTCGAGCCGGGACATCTTGGCGTAGAACTCGAGGGCGTGGGATGTCGGGTCCTCCTCGTTGAGCGAGAGCCCCATGGCGATGCGCATCCAGAAGTACTGCGGCACCTCGAGCGCGTCCCCGTTGCGACCCTTGATCGCGTAACGGTTGTTGAGAGTCACGAGGCCGATGTACTTGAGCAGCTCGTCGTGGTTGGGGTCGAGGGCATCCGCGAGTCGTTCGAGATCGAACATCTCGATGAGTCGGTTGTCGAGCAGACCCTCGTTGACGCCGCGGGTGATGTTGGTGGCGAAGTGCTCCTTGTGCAGGGCCTTCAGCTGGTCAGCGGTTTCGTAGTCGCCGAGCACGCGCTTGTAGATGGTCTTGAGGAGCAGACGCGCCGCGACGATGTCGAAGGCCGGGTCATCCTTGACGTTCTGGAGGGCAACCTGGATGACGGCCTCATCAAGTTGCTGGGTGGTGATGCCATCGAAGAGCGTGAGTTCAAGCTCCGAGGCGATCTGGGTGACCCAGGTGATGTTTTCATCGAGGCCGGCACTGGCGTGCTCGATGGCGAGATTGATCTTGTTGGCGTCATACGGCTCACGCTGGCCGTCACGCTTGACTACGGTGATTCCCACGAAAATACTCCTCTTTGTGCTGCACGCACTGAAACGTGCAACACGACCCGTTTCCCGCTTGAGTTAACGAGAAACTGCCCCAATTTATTGCCCGGACGCGACCTCCTCGGAGGCGGCTTGACCACTATATATCGGGGCATACAGAGACGGTCAACCACTAGATATAGTGGCGTGTCGTCCACAATCTGTGCATAACTTCGCCGAGTTCTGCACAGGGACCGGCCTTCCTGTGAACAACGTAGCGCGCACCTCTGACTCCCCGGCGTCTGGGCCGCCGCGCCCTAGGATTGAGCACTAGTGAGTTCATACGGCAGCCTGTTGAAGACCCCCGGCGTCGCCCGGATCATCGCCGCGCAACTGGTCGCAAGACTTCCCAACGGGATGTTGTCGCTCGCCTATCTTCTCCGGGTGCAATACGTGCACCACTCCTATGGCGCAGCCGGCCTCGTTCTCGCGGCCACCTGCGTCGGCCAGGCCATCGCCGGACCGCTCACCAGCCGCTGGATGGGTCGCTGGGGAATGCGGCCCGTACTCATCCTCACGACACTCGTCTGCACGACGACGGTCTTCTGCGTCGCGTTCCTCGACCTCAGCGTCGTCGCCTACATGGCGATCGGTTTCATCGGCGGGTTGAGCACTCCGCCCATCCAGCCGGCCGTGCGCACGATCTATCCGAAGATGGTGACGTCGAACCAACTCACCCGCCTGTTCGCGCTGGATGCGTCGGCACAGGAGATCATCTGGATCGCCGGCCCCGTGGTGATCACTTTCGTGTCGATTCAGGTATCGACGACAGCTGGCGTGGTGCTCGTCGGTGCGCTCATGCTCGGCGGGGGCCTGTGGTTCATCCTCTCCCCCGAGGTAGGCAAGGTCCGCATCCCGCGCAGTCGGCGCTCGCTCGGTGCCGTGCTAGCGAAGAAGCCTGTGATCCTGGCCACGTTGGTTGGGCTGCTCCTGATCGGCGCGTGTGCTGCGACCGAGGCATCCGTCATCGCGGTCTTCGGGCACGGCAGCCCGAATGCTGGCATCGTGCTCGCGATCTGGTCGCTCGGGTCACTGGCGGGGGGACTCGCCCTCGGCCACGTTCCGATCGGGCCATGGGCGCTCGCGCGCCGCATGGTGATTGTCGCAGTGGGTATCGGTCTCGCTACGCTGGCCGTCGGAAACTTCTGGACCCTTACCGCCGCCCTTCTCATCGCCGGCATCGGGATCGCCCCGGCACTCGGGGTGATGTCGGCCATCGTTGCTTCGAGCGTGCGGTTCAGCGAAACGGCTGAGGCCTACGGCTGGGTCGGCACCGGCCAACTCATTGGCGCCGCAATCGGATCGGCGATCGCCGGTTTCTTCATCGACGGCAACGGAGCGGTTGGCGGATTCATCGTGGCAACCGCGCTGGCGATTCTCGGAGCGCTCGTCGGGATCATCTTCCACCGCTGGCACCCCGACCTGCGGGGGCGCGACTCGAGCCCCATCCCCGACACGGAGCCCGTCGCGGTTCAGCCGAGCTGAGCTCGAGCATGCAGTCTCAATCTGAGGGTTTGTTGGCCCGGTGGTTGTGGTTCGGCTCAGTTGGCCAACAAACGCTCACTTTGACGTCGCGCGCCGTATTTAACCAGTTGCTTATTTAGCCGATTGGTTTATTATGGATGACGTGGCAACCGATCAGCTCAGCAAGACCTTTGCGGCGCTCGCCGATCCGACCCGGCGCGCGATCCTCGCGCGACTGAGTCTCGGCGAGGCGACCGTCAACGATCTCGCTGCCCCGTTTGCCATGAGCCTGCCTGCCGTCTCGAAGCACCTCCAGGTACTGGAGAAAGCCGGCTTGGTCGCCCGAAGCCGCGAGGCGCAGTGGCGTCCGGCCCGACTGCTGGCGAAACCACTCGCGCCAGCCGCCGAGTGGATCAATGACTACCGCCGATTCTGGGAAGCCAGTTTCGACGAACTAGACGAGCACCTTCGCTCCATCCAGAAAGGAAACATCCATGACTGACGAAGAAGGTTCATACATCACCCGCACGTTCGCCGCACCGCAGAAGCTCGTCTTCGAGGCGTGGACCACGCCTGCCCACTTCGCCAAATGGTTCGGAGGCAGCGGTGTCGAGGTTCCGGATGACTCGGTCACGATGGATCTCGTCCCCGGCGGTTCCTGGACCGCAACCATGATCATCGGCAACGGCGTGCCGGACATGCACTGGATCGGCGAGTATGTGGAGATCGACCCGTACTCGAAGCTAATCCTGACGATCAGCGATGGCTCCCCCGACCGCGAGCTCGTCACCGTCTCCTTTGCCGAGGTCGACGGCGGCACGGAGATGCAGTTCTCCCAGACCGGCGGTCACCTCAGTGCAGAACAGTACGACGCAACGACGGCGGGTTGGCAGACCTTCTTCGACGCGATGGCGGAGCTCGTCGAGAGCTAGGCTCAGGCGCTGGCGTTGGCGATCCGGAACGGCGTCAGCGCGGCCGCGAGAGCCTTGACCTCGCCGAGCTCGCGCAGGATGAGGGCGCTCTCCTTCTCGCCCGACCGGAACACGCCGTCGACGACCTGCCTGCCACCGAAGTTCAGCTCGACGTTGGCTCCAACGCGAACGAGGCCGAGTGCAGAAGTAATGATCATGAGGGCCGCGGCCCCGCGAGTACCACCCGAGACACCGCCGTAGCTCACGAAGCCGAGCGGCTTCATCCACCACTCCTGATTCAGGAAGTCGATCGCATTTTTCAGCGCCGGCGAGTAGCTGTAGTTGTACTCGGGGGTGACGAAGATGAATGCTTCCGCGGCGTCGACGCGGGCGCTCCAGTCCCTGGTGTGCTGCTTCGTGTACTGCTTCAGCCTCGGATGCGACGGCTCGTCAAGAAACGGCAGGTTCAGTTCGGCCAAGTCGACAAAATCGATCTCGAACCCGCCGACCTTCTCCGCTTCGCCCCTCACCCACTCCGCGATCGGCAGGCCAACTCGGCCGGGACGGACACTTCCTACGACGATCATCAGCTTGGTCACAGTGGATTAAACCGCCCTCCGGACAGGGAATTCCCTGCCCGACCGCGAGTCCCGCGACCCAAAGTCGGTATCTGGTTACAAGCGCGGCGTGTCGACCATCGCCGGGCGGCGTGTCGCACCGAATACCGACTTTAGGTCTAGTCCTCGAGCACCATTCCTGCCGGGCCGACCATCGGTTCGGCGTCGCCGTTGTGCACGTCCTCGGGATTTGGCAGGCGAGTGAAGAATCGGTAGAAGATCAGGCTCACGATCAGGCTGCCTGTGCCCCCCACGATGAACGGCAGCGCGAGATTGACGCGCCCGAGAAGGCCGCCAATCAGCGCACCGAGCGGCATGGTGCCCCAAAGCAGCGTTCTCCAGGTGCCGTGCACGCGCCCGAGCAACCTTCCGGGGATGACGCTCTGCCGCAGGGACATGATGAGCACATTCCAAATCAGCACGGCGCCAGAGACGATGAAGAACCCTGCCGCTGCCGCCCAGATCGACGGCACCAGTCCGACGAACAACACCGCGAGAGCAGCAACGAGGTTGGCGAGCGCCATGGTTGGTCCGGCGCCGATCCGTTTTTTGATCCACGCCGCGCCGAAACTGCCCAGCACACCCCCGACGGCTCCGGAAAGCAGGAATGTGCCGTAGAGCGCGTGGGGCAGGCCGTCCACCTCGAAGAGGAACAGTACGAAGGAGGATGTCGCTGCCGAGAAGCACAGGCCGACAAACGTGCTGACGAACCAGAGCGTGCGCAGCATCTTGTTCGACATGATGAAGTGATAGCCGTCGACGAACTGCTTGTACCAGGCGACTCGTGGCTCGCCCACGACTTCCGTGAACTGCTTACCCGACGCGGCTTTCGGCAACAGGAACGCGAGTCCCACAGCGAGCGCGTACAGGAAGATGTTGGCGCTGAGCGGGATCAGCACCGCAATCGCGAAGAGGTACGAGGTCAGGGGCGCCGCGACGAACTGCTGCAGCACCAGTTCGCCTCCCTCGATGCGGGAGTTGGCCGACGGCAGGAGTTGGCGCTGCACGACGCTCGGAACCATGGCGCGAATAGCGCCGTCATAGATGGTTTCCGCGGTGCCGTCGATGAAGACGACGAGACAGAGCCATCCGATGCTGAGCGTGCCGGTCGCGTACAGGACGACCAGTCCGACGGCGAGCACCACACGCGAGCCATTCGCGATGCGCAACGCGACGCGACGATCGATCCGGTCAATGAGGATGCCAGCGGGGATCGCAAAGAACAGCCACGGGAGCAGCGCCATCGCGGCGATCAGCGAGATCAGCAGTGGATCGCTCGTGAGGGTGACCGCGAGCAGTGGAGCAGCGGTGCGGATGATCCCGTCGCCCAGATTCGTCGCGAGGTTCGAGACGAACAGATTTTGGAATGGCCGACCAAGTTTGGGTTTCGGCGCCTTTGCCGAGGTTGGGGACTGGCCTACCAACGTTCGTGAACCGCCGCCCTGAAGTACTTGTCATACAGCTTGCGGATGTTCGGGGTGAAGTCGTCCGGCAAGGCAACGTCTCCGCCCGCCGCGGCATTCGAGCGTGCCTGGTCGGCGTTTCGGGCACCGGGGATGACCGTGCTCACGCCGTCCAACTGCGCAACCCACGCGAGGGCAGCTTCCGCGGGTGCGAGACCCGCCGCCCTCGCGAGCTCGGAGAAAGCGGCCGCGGCCTCGACCCCGGTCTCGAAGTCGACACCGGCGAAGGTCTCCCCGACATCGAAGGATTCGCCGTGACGGTTGTAGTTGCGGTGGTCGTTCTCCGGAAAGGTCGTGTTTGCGGTGTACTTGCCGCTCAGCAGTCCGCTGGCGAGCGGGACTCGCGCAATGATTCCGACGCCGGTCTCGATGGCCGTCGGCAGCACGGCATCCAGCGGCTTCAGACGGAACGCGTTCAGGATGATCTGCACCGTTGCGACACCTGGTCGCTTCATCGACACGAGCGCCTGCTCGCTCGTCTCGACACTGACGCCATAGCTCGCGATCGCGCCCTCTTCGACGAGGGTGTCGAGCGCGTCGAACACTTCGTCGCTGGCGAAGACAGCATTCGGCGGGCAGTGCAGCTGCACGAGTTGAAGCGTCTCCTGGCGCAGGTTCGCTCGCGATCGGTCAGTCCACTCACGGAAGTTCGCGAGCGTGTAGTTCTCTGGCTCCTGCGCAACCCTGCGGCCCATCTTTGTCGCGACGAAGATGTCGAGTCCCGGGTTATCGGCGAGGTATGCACCGATCAGTTGCTCGCTGCGGCCGTCGCCGTACACATCCGCAGTGTCGAAGAGGGTGACTCCAGATTCGACGGATGCGTCGAGCACGGCCCGCGCGTCCGACTCCGATACGTCGCCCCAGTCTCCGCCGAGTTGCCAGGTACCGAGGGAGATGACCGAGACCTTGCGGCCCGTCCTGCCGAGTGTGGTCTGGTGCATGCCTTCAAGGCTACCTGTCCTAATGACGATCAAATCGTGACTTTCGTTGTGCTGACATCCGCTCAGTTCGCTGGAAAGCTGAGCGCCATGAGGCGAATCATTCTTCCAGCGGTCATTCTCGTCACGGCGCTCAGCCTGGCCGGATGCTCCGCGTCCAGCGGCGCATCCAGCAGTGCGCTCGGTCATGGCACTTCGGGCGCCGCCGCGCCGTCGAAGGGCACTGCAGACACGACTTCGCTCGTGTCACCCGCCACGGAACAGCGGCAGGTCATTACGACCACCGACGTTGTCATTCGGGCGAAGGATCCAGTCGCGGCGGGCGACCGCGCCGCGCACATCGTGGAGGCAGCTGGCGGTCGAGTGGATGATCGCACTCAGGCGAGCGCCACCAAGCACCGAACAGCGAGCGCCCAGCTCACACTTCGCGTGCCAGAAGACCAGCTCACGGACACGCTCGACAAATTGAAGGGACTCGGCCACGTTCAGTCCCTTCACGAGAGTGCTGACGACGTGACGACGAAGAGCGTCGACCTCGCCGCGAAAATCACGGCGCTGCAAACCTCCATCACCCGCCTTCTCGCACTCGAGGCGAAGGCGAAGAACACCGACGACCTCATCGCGCTCGAAGATGACATTTCGAGCAGGCAGGGCGATCTCGACAGCCTTACGGCGCAAAAGCGCTACCTCGACGATCAGGTTGCGATGTCCACGGTGAACCTGAGCCTCGTCGCACCCGCCGTGGTTCCCGCTGCAGCTCCCGCGAACCCAGCTGGTGCCTTCGGGGCGGGGCTCGCCGGCTTCGCCGCGTTCTTCACGGCGCTGTTCGTAGTGCTCAGTTACCTGCTGCCGTGGCTGGTGCTCGCCGCGGCGATCACGTTCGGCACGATCGTCTTCGTGCGCTGGCGCCGCAAGCGGAAGGCAGGTGCGGTGCCCACCCAGTCATGACGGGTCTGCGGTTAACGCTTTACTTGGGTCATGCTGATCGTCGTCGCCCTGGGCCTCGGCTCTGCCATCGTCTACGGCGCATCAGACTTTCTTGGTGCGGTTGCGGCACGTCGGTTGCATCTGGTTACAGCAACCGCGTTCAACTACGGGATCGCCACACTGGTGATTCTCGTGGCACTTTTCGTCCTCGGAGGAGTGTGGTCGAGCGCGGCGATCTGGGCAGGCGTCATCACGGGAGTGCTCGCGGTGATTGGACTACTCGCGTTCTACGGCGTGCTCGCCGTGGGGCCGATGAGCCTGCTCTCGCCTGTCATCGCGCTCATTCAGTCGATCGTGCCGGTGACCTTCGCAGTGATTGCGGGCCAGCAACTGAACGCACTCGACTGGATCGCCATCGTGGTGGCCATCGTCGCCATCCTGCTCCTCGCGCCACCACCGCGGCGCGGGGGCGAGCACATCTCTCGCAAGGGCGCGCTGCTCGCGGTGTTTTCCGGGCTGATGCTCGGCGCGTCCCTCGTCTCCCTCGATTTCGCGCCGACCGACTCGGGCGTCATACCCGCGGTATGGGAGATCGGCACCGGCTTCGTGCTTCTCGTCATTGCGTGGCTGGTCGTTCGCGCTGTCGGCCACGGGAGACTGACCTTTCTGGAGGCGGCGGGCGACACGACGACACCGGTACGGCGAGCGTGGCTCGCGGCCGGCGCATCCGGTCTGCTCACCGCAATCGCTGACGCCTTCATCGTGTACGGCCTGCATCTCGGCAGCCTCGCCATCATTTCCGTACTGGTTGCGCTCTACCCGGTGGTGACGGTCATCCTTGCCCGATTCGTGCTGAAGGAACGAATGACCCC
>DASXNG010000049.1:0-11083 GCA_036495225.1 Galbitalea sp. | reverse complement strand
TGGTTTCGCTGAGGCGCCCGAGGATGCCGACAACGATCTGCTCTGGCCGATCGGGTTGTGGAATGAAAGCCGCCGCTTCGAGTCCCGGATAGGCAACGCTCACTCGACGCGGGTTGATCCGTCCGACCGATTCGAGTGTTGCCCGAGAGTTGACTACCAACTGCCTGGGCGCTCTTCTGGCGAGAGTGCGCAACGCAGTCCCCGTCACACCTGGCAGATAGTCGGTCGCGAGTCGATCGTGCAGGTGCCACACCCACGGCCTTCGAGCAAGGGGAGCGGCGATCGACACGAGGGTGGCCGCCTTGAGCGAAGTCGCAACCACGATCGCCGGCTCTCGGTCGCGAATGACTCGCGCCAATCTCGGGCCGAAAGCGACAGCACCCGCCATGTTTCTCACGGAGCCGGACGCTGCAGCGGCCTCTGCGCGAGTCACCGTGTTGAGCTCGCCGAGGGGAAGGACCCGGGTGTGGATGCCTCGACTCCCGAGAGATTCGACGAGTTCTCCGTCTTCGAAGGTGAGAACACGGACGTCGAACCGGTCCCGGTCGATAGCGTCCAACAGGCGCAGCAGCGCTGTCTCGGCACCCCCGAGTTGCGCGGTGTGGTTCACGATGTCCACCCGATGCGCGCACACGTGAGGAAGTCTAGCGACCGGGCGTCGACGTGGCAGCATGCCCGCACCCTCGACCCCGGATAGCATGGGAACTCGACGCCGGGGAGAGCAGATGCAGCAGCCAGCCGAGGGGGACGCCCGATCCTCGTTGGTCGCTGGCGCCGGAATGGCATCGATCGTCGTCACCACTTTCAACGGGGCGCGGTTTCTTGGCTCAACCCTCGACAGTCTGAAGGCGCAGACCTATCGAGACTTCGAGGTCATCGTGGTCGACGACGGCTCGAGCGACGAGAGTGTTCACGTCGCACGCACGCACGCCCTCGCCCCGAGCATCATCCAGCAGAAAAACCACGGCGTCGCAGTTGCTCGCAATACAGGGTTGGCTGCGGCACGCGGCGAGTGGATCACGTTTCTGGACCAGGACGATCTCTGGCACAGGGATCGTCTCGCCACGCTCATGCGTCTTGCGACCGAGACCGGTGCATCCGCAGTTGCCACGACAGAGTCGCTTTTCGCTCGCGAGGAGGACCGCACTCGCCTGGTCGAAATCGGGGATGGTCACGACAGTTGGCCAACGCTGTGGATCGCGGACGGGGACGAGATCGAGCTCGTCAAGGCACCCATCGCGGACGCGAGCGGCGAGATCGCCGAGATCACCCTCGACCGACTGCTCGAAGGGGTCGCGATGCTCACGACGACCGTGATGTATCGCCGTGACCTGGCGATTTCGGCAGGCGGTTGCGCTCCGCACGCGCGCGCGCTCGACGATCACGTGCTCAACGTCAATGTCGCTCGCATTGCCGGTCCGATCCCGCGCATCGACTCGCGCGAACTCCTCTACCGGGTGCATCCTGCGTCGACATCCACCGTTTCCCCGATGGTCGGGCCGTTTCTTTCGACCCAGGCGGCCATTCGACTCGGTGGCGTCTTTTCGCGCGACGTTCACGGCGGTCCCGACGTTGATCACTTTCTGTTTGGGCTTGCCAAGTCCGGCCTGCCCGCCTCCGACCAGTTCGCGCTCCTGATGCTCGCCACGACGCCCAGAACGCGTCCCCGATGGGTCATGCGCTGGCTGAGCAGGCGGTGGGGATTTCGGTGACGGCGAATTCGCGGGGCCGACGACGGATCGGTGGCTACGTTCTGCCTGGCGACACCGTCTGGCTCGAACGCACGATCCGCCAGTACTATCCGTTGCTTGACGAACTCGTCGTGCCAGTACCAGACAATCAGCTCGGCTGGACGGGCGTTCCCATCCCGGTCGACGAGGCCCTCGCTGTGATTCGCGCGGCGGACACGAGGGGCATCCTGCGCGTAATTTCGGGTCGCTGGACCGACAAAGACAACCCGATGCGAGCAGACACCGCGCAGAGGCAGGCGGCGGTCGACGCGCTCTCCGACACCGTCGACTGGATCCTGCAAATCGACAACGACGAGTTCCTGCCGCATCCCGAACGACTCGAAGAGGCTCTGGATGATGCGGATCGTCGTGGCATCGCGGCGCTCGAATGGCCGATGCGGGTGCTCTATCGCAGGACGCGCAGGCACGTGTTCGAAGTCGTTACGCGGAACGGCGGCCACCGCTACGACTACCCGGGGCCCATTGCAGTCCGGGCGGGTGTACAGCTCACGGACGCGCGACGAACGTCTGGAGACTTTCTGAGACTCCTCGTCGAGGGCGACGCCGGGTCGCTGCAGGTCAATCGTCGTCCGGAGCCAGGCGAACATCGATTGGGGTACCTCACCCACGACCAGGCCATCGTTCACAACTCGTGGGCGCGAGATCCCGCCGCCATGCGCCAGAAGCTGTCGTCCTGGGGCCACGCCAGAAAGGGCGGCTTCAACGACTACTACTGGCTCAAGTGGTGGCCATCGCCGCTGCTCTGGCGCTTGCAGCGTGACCTGCACCCCTTCGCGAAGGGTCTGTGGCCCGCGTTACGGCCCCGTGCGAACGACGGCGAACTGGCTGACTAGCGAGCGACCACCACTGCCGCCGTCAAATGACGTCGGCGAAGCCGCGCTCGAGCTTCTGGAACACGAGAAGACCACCCGCGAGCACCGCGAACGAGACGACGACCAGACCGGCCAGTTGCCAGAGCGGCGGCGGTGCCTGGCCGAGGAGCGACCAGCGGAAGCCTTCCATCAGCCAGGTGAGTGGATTTGCCTCGAACACCCACGCTAACTGCGGCGGCACAGCGTCGACCGAGTAAGCGACCGGAGTCACATAGAACAGGATCTGCAGGAGCCACGGCAGCACGTATCCGACGTCTCGATACTTGACCATCAGCGCCGCCGCTGCGATTCCGACGCCGAGGCCCAGCAAGATAGCGAAGAGAATCCAGAACGGCAGAAGCAGAATGGCCCAGCCGGGATTGATGTGGTACACGAACAGCAGCACGACCATCAGCACGAGTGCGACCGCGAAATCCAGCAACACGGAGAGAACACTCGAGGCCGGAATCAGCAGGCGAGGGAAGAAGATCTTGGCGACGAGAGACTGGTTGGCCACGAGCGACGTAGACGCGCGCGCGATAACGCCGTTGAACAGGTTCCATCCCAGCAAACCCGCAAAGCTGAAGACGAAGTAGGGGAGGCCGCCGCTCGGCAGTTTTGCGACCTGGCCGAAGATGATCGCGAAGACCCCGGCCGCGACGAGGGGCTGCAAAATGACCCACGCGACACCGATGACGGTCTGGCGGTAGCGAAGGAGGATGTCGCGCATGCCAAACCGCCAGAACACCTCGCGAGCGCGCCACATGTCCCTGAACGGCGGCAGGGGAGTGCGTCTGGGCGGAGTGATGATCAGGCGGTCCACGCTTAGCCCCTCTCGTAGGTGAAGTCGGTGAGGATCACTCCCGATAGCAGCGCTTCCTCCGAGGTGAGCTCCGGATACGGGTACGAGGGCAGCACTTCGAAGCTCTCGGCGCCCTCCCACGCGTCCAGAATTCCGGCCTGGCAAACGTAGGCATCGACCGTGTACGTGCCGGGCTTCAGCCAGAGATTGCGAATGCTGAGTCGAGCCTGGTGAGCTCGGCCGGGGCTGAACCAGACACCGAGGGCACGTGAATCGCACTGCGCGATGACGATGCCGTTTGCGTCATTGATGTGGCAGGAGACGAAATAGTCGCCGATGAGACCGGTCACGGGCGGGAGCTCGAGTTCGATCACCTTTTCGTCTGCCGGCGTCTGCTGAGGCTGGGTGACTCGCACCGAGGCAAATCGAACTTCTCCCGTGCCCGGGCGATTCGACGCAACGCTTTGGCGGGCCTGGAATTTCTCGAAACTGTTGCGATAGGTCTCGAGCGCGCCCTCAACGCTGCCGTGGTAGAGCAGTTCACCCTTGTCGAGATAGATCGCCGATGTGCACAGTGTCGTTACCGTCTGCATCTGGTGGCTCACGTAGAGCACCGTCCGTCCGTCCCGGGCGACATCCCGCATCTTGGCCAGGGACTTGGCCTGGAATTCCGCGTCCCCGACGGCCAGCACCTCGTCAATCGCGAGGATCTCGGTTTCGAGGTGCGCAGCGACCGAAAATGCGAGGCGCACGTACATTCCGGATGAGTAGCGCTTGACCTGGGTGTCGAGGAACTTCTCAACCCCCGAGAAGTCCACAATCTCGTCGAAGCGCCGCTTGATTTCTGTTCGTGACATGCCCAGGAGCGCGCCATTGAGGTAGATGTTTTCGCGCCCGGTAAGGTCCGGGTGAAAACCGGTCCCGACCTCCAGCAAGCTGCCGACGCGTCCGCCGAGTTCGATGACTCCCGCGGTGGGGGCAGAGACCCGAGTGAGCAGCTTCAGCAGCGTGCTCTTACCGGCCCCGTTTCGACCGACGATTCCGAGTGCCTCACCCCACGGCACCTCGAACGACAGATCTCGCACCGCCTCAAAGACGTCGTATTGAGTGCGTCTGAAGGGGTGACGAAGTCGATTCAAGGCGGCATCGGTGATGCGATCCACGTGTGCCGCGCCGCGGGCGATTCGATACGTCTTGGACAGACCTTGCACACTGATGGCGGAGTCGCGTGCTGTCAATCTCAGCTCCCGGGCAGTTACCAAAGAATGTCAGCCCAACGGCTGGTCACTTTTTTAAACTAGCACGGTGGATATCGTGACTTAGGCTCGCAGAAGGCAAATTCCACGCATGCTAAGTCCGGAGGAACACAGTGAGCGGTGAGCATGTCGGAGCCTGAAATTCAGCCTCTCGCGCTTCCGGGCGTTGTCGTCGTGCTGTCGTGGTTTGGAAGACGCGACACCGTCGAATGCGTGCGATCACTGCTCCGGGAGCCCATTCCCGCAACCGTGCTGGTCATAGACAACGGCTCGTACGACGGCGTGCTTGACGAAGTTTCCGCCTTGTGGCCACAGGTTGCGACTCTCCAGACGGGTGAAAACCTGGGTTATGCGGGCGGGATGAACCGTGGGATCCAGTGGGCACTCGATCGAGGCGCCGAATTCGTCACAGTGCTTAACAACGACACGATCATCCCTGTGGGGGTGATCGAGCGGACGCAGCAGCTCGCGGTCGACCGGATGGCGGTGAGCCCGCAGGTCTATTACCGCGACGAGCCGCAGAAGATCTGGTTCGGAGCGGCAGCGATGGAGCCCGCGCTTCAGGTACCAGTGCATGTTCCCGCGAAACACCTGACGGAGCCGCAGGGTGGCCTGCGACGATCCCAGTTGCTCGCCGGATGTTTCATCACAGCTTCAGCCGCGGTCTGGCGAGAGGTCGGCTTGTTTGATGAACGATTCTTTCTCAATTTCGAGGACTCGGAGTGGAGCGTCCGCGCACGCGACCGGGGCGTCGAGCTCGTCGTTGACTGCACCGTGTCGATCCAGCACGCCGTGTCGGCTTCCTTCGTCGGTGACGCTGCGACACTGAGCTCGTTCTACTTCATTCGGAACGGGCTGCTTTTCAATCGCATCATGCACGGCTCGTGGGTTTCACGCATCCGCTTCTTCAGGCACCGCGCGCTAATCGTGGTGGCGGCGAGCGTCCGGGCCGGCGAATGGCGCCGCGCGATTCGCCAGGCCATCGTCGTGTGTTGGGCGATCGGCTGCAACGCGGTGCGCCGCTATGGCGTCGCACCGCGTGCACTGCAGCGCATCGTCGCGGGCTGGAACAAGTCGACCAAATAGTCAGGGGACGCGGAGAAGGCGCCGATATAACATGAGCCTATGGTGAACCTGAAGCACCTCTACGCTCATCGTGAGCGCATCGCTTGGGTTTCGATCGCCGTCATTCTCATCGCCGCAGTTGCCATCGCGCTCGGCGTCCTCAGCGCGTCCGCGTCCGACTACGCCCTTCTCGCCGCTTGCGGAGTTCTGCTGTTCGGGGTTGGGGCCGTCGACCTCTCACTCATACCCGTGCTCGCGTTGCCCGCCACCCTGATCGTTGCGCGCGTAGGCGGCATCCTGACGGTGTCCGACCTCGTGCTCGCGATCGCCAGCCTGATCGCCATGCTGATGCTTCGCAGGCGCGGTGCCGTCACCATGCAACCCATGATTTGGGTCGGCGTCGTCTATCTCGCGTTTCTTATTCCGACGCTCATCCTCAATCGTTACGCCGCGAACTACATCGAATGGGCCCACGAACTTTTTCTGGTGATCGGCAGCCTCATCGTCGGTTTCGTGATCGGCCGCGAGGGCAAAGCGCCGATGGCTCTCGGAATCTATGTCGCGGCTTGCAGCGTGATCGGTCTTGTTGCCGGATTCACTTCGCTCACGGGGTTTGCCGTCACCGGCCGGTTTGATCCGGTCTACCTCGGCGATCTGCACAAGAACACCATTGGCGGGATGCTCGCCGTCGCCACCGTGATCGCAGCCGCACGACCCGTGTGGTTGGGCTGGTCGCGTCGGTGGGCCTACATCGCGCTCGGATGCTGCGCGATCGGGGTCATTGCCTCCCAGTCTCGACAGGGCCTCGTCGCAGCCCTCGTCGGCATCATCATCATCAGCCTTCGCCCACGCATCCGTGACGGCAGGAGGGGGCGGCTGATTTGGCTGGTTGCCATCCCCGTCGTGATTTTCGTGATCATCCAAGTCAACGAACAGTTGTCATCCGGCAACCCGTTCAACTCCGCGAACCAGCGGCTGGCGTGGTTCGCAGAATCCATTGCCATCTGGAAGACGTCCCCGATCTTCGGGGTGGGTCTGCGTTGGTGGTACACGGATCGTTTTGGCGTCGATTTTCAGCCGCCGAATGCCGAGTTCGAAATGCTCACCAGTGCTGGCATCGTCGGACTCGTGGGATTCCTGCTCCTGTTCGGGGTTGCGGCATGGTTGCTCTCGAAGATGAACCCCGTCTACGGCACCGTGGCGTTTGCTGTGATTGCCACTCGCTTCACCCAGACCCAATTCGACCTCTACTGGGTCGCGGGGCAGGCCTCGGTGCTGTGGATTGTTGCCGGAATCAGCTACGGCGTCATGGAACGTGACAGGGCCATGGGTATCATCAGACCCGGCGCAATAACTCGAGCCGTTCTGCCAGGCTACGACCCACGACTCGTGCTTCCCCGTGTGCAATGAATCGCGTCATTCACGCGATCACCCCCGGTGACCATTACTCCCCACGCACGGGTTCTGCGATACCGACGGTCGTTCACGGCATCGCGAAAGCCGCCGCTCAAGACGCGAGCCAACCCAGCTACCAGCAGTTCGTGCTCGTCGCTCGCGACACCTTTCGACCGCGTTACGACAGTGCGACTTCGATCGAATTTGAGGATGTTGCGGCGCCCAGTCGCAGCGCGCGGGTGATCGAGGCTGGCCTTGCTGTCTTCGGCGGGCACCGAACCGCGAGTGCTCGGTACTGGCAGCCGGAAGTCGACGTGCTCGCGAACGAGGAGCCCGCGATCGTGATCGCCCACAACGCGCCGGTGCTGCCGTGGATGTTGCGAAGCTCACCCCATCGGGTGGTGCTTTACGCTCACAACGATCTGGTTCGCACCATGACCAGGTACGAGGCTTCACGAGCTTTCGACAACGTTGCCGCAATCGTCTGCGTCAGTGAGTCGCTCGCGGGCCAGATGTCCCGTCGCCTGCCGCGTTCACTGGTTGGTCGGCTGCGCGTGGTCGAGAACGGCGTCGACTGCGAGCAGTTCAGCCCGCGAGGTCATGTGTCGACCAGTGCTGTGCGGGTCATGTTCGTGGGAAGAATGATCCCGGAGAAAGGCGTCGATGTGCTGCTCCAGGCCGCCGCGGTGCTGAGCCGCGACGACGTCGAGCTAGTGATCGTAGGTAGCCACGGGTTTGACCGGGATGCCGAGCTTTCGCCGTACGAACAGGAGCTTCGCGAGCTGGCAAAGCGGTCACGGGTACCGGTGCAGTTTCTTCCCTTCGTCGCCCGCGAGGAACTGCCGGGCCTTCTGCAGAGCGCCGACATTGTCGTGGTTCCATCGCGGTGGCAGGAGCCGAGCGCGCTGACCGCCGGTGAGGCGCTGGCGACCGGGCTGCCCGTCATCGCCAGCCGCATCGGAGGGATTCCGTCGGTGATCGGAACGGCAGGAGTGCTCGTGCAACCCGATGACCCGGCAGCGTTGGCCCGCGAGATCGAGCGGCTCGCCGACGACCCGCTCGCGCGAGCGGAACTGGCGGCGGCGGCTCGCAGACGCGCGCGGGAGCACGACTGGTCGTGGACCTGGTCCACCCTGAAGACAGTTCTCGCGGAGCTCTGAGTGAAGGTCTTGCGGGTCGCCCATCACGCCGTGGTTTCGCCATGGCGGCAGCGAGAACGCGAGCTGCGCGAACTCGGAATCGACGTCACCCTGGTGTCCGCGAAGGCGTGGAATGAGGGCGGGGTCGTGGTCCGACTCGACGAGGAGGGGGACGGGTTCGTCAGGGGTGCCGCCACCATCGGCCGTCATCCGAGTGTTTTCCTCTTCGACCCCCGGCCAATCTGGCGAGCGCTCGGCGAGCATCCTGAGCTCATCGACCTTCACGAGGAACCGAATGCGCTCGCGACCGCCGAGGTGCGCCTTCTGCGCTGGATCAGACGCAGTCGCGCGCCGTACCTGATGTACTCGGCACAGAATCTGGAGAAGCGGTACCCGATTCCTTTCCGCTGGTTCGAACGGAGCGCGCTACGGGGCGCGGCGGGCGTGTACGTCTGCAATCGGGAGGCCGGAGACATCCTGAGGCGCAAGGGACTCAGTGCACCCGCCGTCTACATTCCGCTGGGCGTAGACGTGCAGTTGTTCGTGCCGGATGAGCGCTCCGCGCCGGGCACGAGGAAGGTCGTTGGCTATGTCGGTCGCCTCGAGAAGCACAAGGGCGTTGACGTGCTGTTGCGCGCAATCGCTCGACGCCCGGAGTGGGAGCTTCGTGTCACGGGGGACGGTTCGCAGGCTGAAGCGCTCTCGCGTCTGGCGGGGGAGCTCGGGATCACTGACCGGGTCAGATTTCTCGGTCACGCGAACGGCGAAGCGCTGGCGGCCCGCTACCGCGAGCTCGACGTGATCGCAGTCCCGTCGGTTCCCTGGCCCGGCTGGAGTGAGCAGTTCTGCCGAGTTGCGATCGAGGCGATGGCCTCCGGTGTGCCGGTCGTCGCTAGCGCAACGGGCGCCATTCCCGACGTTGTGGCCGAGGCGGGCCTCCTGGTCGAACCGGGAGACCCGGTCTCGCTGGAGAGCGGACTTGAGGCTGCTCTCGAGCCCGCGGAGTGGAAGCGACTCCGAGCGCGCGGTCTCGCTCATTCCACCGATTTCAGCTGGCGGAAGGTCGCGACCGCGCAGGCCGACCTTTACGCGGCAGCGATCGGAGCGACAGAGAAGACCGTCGCCGGTCTCGATCCTGAGGTGATCATCGTCGCGTACGGATCGCCGGACCTCCTCGCCGATTGTCTCGACACACTCGGATCCGCGTTTCCGGTGACGGTAGTCGACAACTCCTCGCTCGACCGTGCTCGTGAGATCGCGGAGGCGCACGGTGCTCGCTACATCGATGCCGGAGCGAATCTGGGTTTCGCTGGCGGCGTGAACCTCGGCCTCGCGTCGATTGCCGACGGCGGAGTGACCGAAGCCGACGTCTTGCTCCTGAACCCGGACGCTCGCATCGACGAGCCCGCCGTTCGGCGCATGCACGCGGCGCTGCACAGTTCGCCTCGTGCGGCAGCGGTCGGCGCAACGCAGACTGAGCCGGAGACAGGCAATCGAGTTCGCGTGTGGTGGCCGTTCCCGACGCCGTGGGGCGCCTGCGTCGAGGCGATAGGGCTCGGCAGTCTGCGGCGGCGCGAAGATTTCGCGATCGGATCGATCCTGATGCTGCGCCGCGACGCACTCGAGCAGATCGGCCCGCTCGACGAACGATTCTTCCTCTACGCAGAAGAGACGGACTGGCAATTTCGCGCCCGCAAGCTTGGTTGGACGATCGAGGTCGCGGACGTCGCGGCGACCCACGAGGGCGGCGGCACAGGCGGCGATCCGACCGTCCGCGAGGCTCATTTTTACGGCAGCGCTGAGCGGTATGTCAGAAAGCACTATGGCGCGGCGGGGTGGCAGATCTACCGGCTCGCGAATGTCGCCGGGGCCGCAGTTCGCGGCGTGCTGTTACCGGGGGAGCGCGGTGCGGCCGCCCGCAGACGTCGCGCCATCTTCGCGCGCGGTCCTGTCGCATCGGAGGCCGCATGGATGTGACGAGCCTCCGTCTTGCGCACGTGGTGTGCACGGACGCGTTTGCCGGCGTGGAGCGTTACGTGCTCAGCTCCGCCCTGTGTCTCGCCGCGGCGGGTTGCACCGTGACGGTGGTGGGCGGCGCGGAGAAGCCCATGCGCGAGTTGCTCGCAGTACACGACATCCGCTGGCTTCCTGGCCGCACCGTGGGTGAGGCGATCAGGTCTCTTCGCACGCTGGGCGGTCTCGACGTCATCAACACCCACATGACTGCGGCGGATCTCGCGGGCGTTCTCGGTCGTCGCCAAAGAGTGCCGGTCGTCAGCACGCGGCATTTCGCGAGCACCCGCGGCAGCACGCTGATTTCTCGATGGGTTGCTCGCGCGATCGCTCGGCGAGTGGCTGCGCAGATTGCGATCTCGGAGTTCGTCGCCCAAAGCGTCGAGGGACCAAATCGTGTCGTATACACCGGGGTTGAGACGGTGGAGGACAGTGCGACCGAGCGCGAGTCCATCGTTCTCGTCGCCCAGCGGCTCGAAGCAGAAAAGCGCACGGATGTCGCTCTCCGCGCGTGGTCACTGGTTGAAGATCGCGGCGATTGGCGCCTGCAGATCGCGGGAGCCGGCGCGCAGCTGAGCCAGCTCGTTCGCCTGGCGGCCGAACTCGATATCTCACACAGCGTCGACTTTCTTGGTTTTCAGTCGGATGTCGCCGCGTTGTACGCGCGTGCGTCAATCTTTCTCGCGCCAACGCCGCGCGAGGGTCTCGGCCTCTCGGTGATCGAGGCGATGTCCCATGCCGTGCCGGTGGTCGCTGCCGGCGGCGGTGGTCATCTCGAAAGCGTCGGACCTGTGCGGGGCTCGGCGCTGTT
>DASXNG010000048.1:0-2838 GCA_036495225.1 Galbitalea sp. | reverse complement strand
CAATAGTGCAAGCAATTGAGATGCCGCGCATCGAGCGCGCGCGTCGAATGCGGGCCATGCGCAAGCTGGTACTTCGAAACAACGTGAGCCGTTGGTCGGCCGAGTTTCTCAGCGCGCTGCGAAGCGCCGGGAACCTCACTCACGAGCTCGATGACGATGATCCGCTTGGCGACCTCGAGTGGACCATCGAACGGACACGGCACAGGTGAGCGAACTCGGTCTCGGCCGCGAACTGATTGGGGCTCTTCGCGAGCTCGCCCGGGTCAAACGACTGCTCGTTGCGCTCGACTTCGATGGAACTCTCGCTCCAGAGGTCGACGACCCGGAGCAGGCGCGGGCGATCCCGGAGGCTCGTGCCGCAGTGCTTGCGCTCGCAGCTCTCCCAGGGACTCGGGTTGCCCTGATCTCGGGACGCTCGCTCTCGTCGCTGGAGCTCGTCACGGACCTGCCGGACGAGATCCTGCTGGTTGGTTCTCACGGCATCGAGATCCGGCTGGACCAGCCGGGGGATGCGGTGAGCCTCGACACCTCGGAAATCAAGCAGGTCTCGCTGCTGAACGAGGTGCTGGGCGAGGTCGCGGACTCGTTCGACCAGGTTTGGATTGAAGAGAAGCCCGCGGGTTTTGCGCTCCACACCCGGCTCGCGACCGAACACAACTCGCGGGTCGCCCACCTCGTCGCGCTGAGTGAGGCAACGGCTGAGGTCGAGAACGTGAAGGTTCGGCGCGGCAAGGATGTGCTCGAGTTCTCCGTCCGAGGAGACACGAAGGGCGACGCGGTTGAGCACCTGCGCGCGTACACGGAGGCGAATGCCGTGTTTTACGCGGGCGACGACACGACAGACGAAGACGCCTTTGCGGCGTTGGGCCCGGATGATTTCGGCCTGAAGAGCGGTGCGGGGGACACCATCGCCGCTCACCGCGTCGCCGGGCCGAACCAGGTCGCCCAGGTGCTCGCGCTTCTCGCCGAGTACCGCGACGGTACGTCGCACGAGCAGTAGGCAAGTCGACCACTCCCGTCTCCAAAGTCGGTAACTGATTCTGCGCACGGAGTGTCGCGCGCCTGCGCACCGCGTGTCGCATCAGTTACCGACCTTCGGTCGCGCGACCTCGGGGTGGCTGTCGCGCGCGAAAGCGAGGTCCGCGAGCGTTCTACACTTTGTAACATGCCGGAAACGCCTGCCAGCTCTGCGAACGTGCCCGATATCAAGCCCCGCTCACGTACCGTCACCGACGGGATCGAAGCGCTGACCTCCCGCGGAATGCTCCGCGCGGTCGGCATGGGCGACGCCGACTGGGACAAGCCGCAGATCGGAATCGCGAGCTCGTGGAACGAGATCACGCCGTGCAACCTCAGCCTCGACCGTCTGGCGCAGGCATCCAAGGAGGGCGTGCACTCTGGCGGCGGCTACCCGCTGCAGTTCGGCACCATCTCCGTTTCTGACGGCATCAGTATGGGCCACGAGGGCATGCACTTCTCGCTGGTGAGCCGCGAAGTGATCGCAGACTCTGTCGAAACCGTCATGCAGGCCGAGCGGCTGGACGGCTCTGTGCTTCTCGCCGGCTGCGACAAGTCGTTGCCAGGCATGCTCATGGCGGCAGCGCGCCTCGACCTTGCTTCCGTCTTCCTCTACGCCGGGTCAATCGCGCCGGGCTGGGTCAAGCTCAGTGACGGCACCGAGAAAGACATCACGATCATCGACTCGTTCGAGGCGGTCGGCGCTGTGAAGGCCGGCAAGATGAGCCTCGACGACGCCAACCGCATCGAATGCGCTTTCGCCCCGGGTGAGGGTGCGTGCGGCGGCATGTACACCGCAAACACGATGGCGAGCGTCGCCGAGGCGCTCGGGATGTCGCTGCCAGGCTCAACCAGCCCGGCAAGCGCCGACCGCCGCCGCGACTACTACGCACACCGCTCGGGTGAGGCGGTCGTGAACATGCTGCGGCTTGGTATCACCACCCGTGACATCCTGACCAAGGAAGCGTTCGAGAACGCCATCACCGTCGCGATGGCGCTGGGCGGCTCGACCAATGTCGTGCTCCACCTCCTCGCGATCGCTCACGAGGCGGAGGTGCCGCTCACGATCGACGACTTCAACCGCATTGGCAACAACGTTCCGCATCTCGCGGACATGAAGCCGTTCGGTCGCTACGTCATGAACGACCTCGATCGTCACGGCGGCATCCCGGTTCTGATGAAGGCGCTTCTCGAGGCTGGGCTGCTTCACGGCGACTGCCTCACCGTGACCGGCAAGACGGTCGCCGAGAACCTGGCCGACCTCGAACCAATCGACGCCATCGATGGCAAGGTGCTGCACACGCTCGACAACCCCATCCACCCGACCGGCGGCCTCACAATCCTTAAGGGTTCGCTCGCTCCTGAGGGAGCGGTCGTCAAGACGGCAGGATTCGATGCGGAGCTCTTCGAGGGCCCTGCGCGAGTGTTCGAGCGAGAGCGCGCGGCGATGGACGCCCTCACCGACGGAGAGATCAAGGCCGGCGACATCGTCGTCATTCGCTACGAGGGCCCGAAGGGCGGCCCCGGCATGCGCGAGATGCTCGCCATCACAGCCGCGATCAAGGGCGCCGGGCTCGGCAAAGATGTACTACTGTTGACGGACGGACGATTCTCAGGCGGCACAACCGGCCTGTGCATCGGCCACATAGCTCCCGAAGCAGTAGACGCAGGTCCTATTGCTTTCGTGCGCGATGGTGATCTGATACGGGTCGATATCGCAGCTCGCTCGCTCGATTTACTTGTCGATGAAGCAGAGCTGGAAGCTCGCCGCAACGGCTGGGCTCCCCTTCCTCCGCGCTATACCCGTGGCGTTCTCGCGAA
>DASXNG010000047.1:0-25743 GCA_036495225.1 Galbitalea sp. | reverse complement strand
CTGGATGTCATCGAACAGAAGGATTTTCCCGGCTACTTTCTCATCGTTTACGACATCGTTCGCTATGCGAGGGAACGCGGCATCCTTTGCCAGGGCCGCGGTTCTGCCGCCAATTCTGCGGTCTGTTACCTGCTGAAGATCACAGCCGTCGATGCGATCTTCTACAACCTGCCGTTCGAGCGGTTCCTGTCGAGCATGCGCGACGAGGAACCAGACATCGACGTCGACTTCGACTCCGATCGGCGTGAAGAGGTCATCCAGTACGTCTACGAAAAGTACGGAAGGCTGAACGCCGCACAGGTCGCAAACGTCATCAGTTACCGGCCGAAGAACGCGGTGCGTGACATGGCCAAGGCGCTGGGTGCCAGCCCCGGACAACAGGATGCCTGGACGAAACAGGTCGAACACTGGGGCGCCCTCACCGAGAGTCTGGACCACGACATTCCCCCTGCCGTCGTGGCGCTCGCGCAGGACATCCTGAAGTCTCCGAGGCACCTTGGCATCCATTCCGGCGGCATGGTGTTGACCGATCGGCCGGTGGGCGAGGTGTGTCCTATCGAGCACGGCCGCATGGACGGCAGGACCGTGCTGCAGTGGGACAAGGATGACTGCGCCTGGATGGGTCTCGTCAAATTCGACCTGCTCGGGCTCGGGATGTTGGCGGCGCTGCAATACTGCTTCGACCTCGTGCGGGAGCACACCGGGGAGGAGTGGACGCTTGCCACGATCCCGAAGGAGGAGGCCGGCGTTTACGACATGCTGTGCCGGGCAGACTCGATCGGCGTCTTCCAGGTGGAGTCTCGTGCGCAGATGGGGCTGCTCCCCCGCCTGCAGCCGCGGCGGTTCTACGACCTGGTGGTCGAGATCGCGCTTGTGCGGCCGGGGCCGATCCAGGGTGGAGCCGTGCATCCGTACGTTCGTCGCAAAATGGGGGTCGAGCCGGTCACCTACCTGCATCCGAAGCTCAAGGAACCGCTCGAGCGCACGCTCGGGGTGCCGGTGTTCCAGGAGCAGCTCATGCAGGTCGCCATGGCCGTTGGCGGCTGCACCGGGGATGATGCGGATCTGCTGCGGCGGGCGATGGGGTCGAAGCGCGGCATCGAACGCATCGACTCCCTGCGGGAGAAGCTCTACGCGGGCATGAAAGACAACGGCATCGAAGGGGATGTCGCGGACGAGATCTACGGCAAGATTCAGGCTTTCGCCAACTTCGGTTTCGCCGAAAGCCACAGCCTGAGTTTTGCGCTGCTGGTTTATGCCAGCTCGTGGATGAAGCTGCACTACCCGGCCGCGTTCCTTGCGGCCCTGCTGCGCGCCCAGCCGATGGGGTTCTACTCGCCGCAGACCCTCGTGGCCGATGCTCGTCGGCACGGGGTGACGGTACTTCGGCCAGACATCCAGCTCTCCGGCGTCAGTGCGGGTTTGGAAAATGTAGTTGGTCGAGTAGCGCGCTCAGAAGGAGCACGCGTAGCGAGGCCCGGCAACCCCGCTTGCCTCGGCCCCCAGCCTCCCGTCCCCGACTTCGACCCCAACCTCCCGCTCAACACCGACGACCACCGTCGCGACACCGACCTCGCAGTGCGCCTCGGCCTCGACGAAGTGAGCGGGATCAGCACCACCCTCGCAACCAAAATCGTCGAAGAGCGCACTCGCGGCGGCGAGTACCGCAACATGAACGACCTCGTGCGTAGGGTCGGCCTCTCGACCGCCCAGCTCGAATTGCTCTCTGCAGCTGGTGCTTTCGACACCTTCGGGCTGACTCGCCGTGAAGCCATGTGGAATGCGGGCAACGCCGCTCAAGATCGTGAGGAGTTTCTCGAGCACACCATCGTCACAGTCCAGCCTCCGCTGTTCTCGATGCCGTCGGAGGTGGACGAACTCATTTCGGATCTCTGGGCGACAGGAATGTCGACGGACAATCATCCGGTTCGTCATCTGCGTTCCCAGCTGGCCGAGCGGGGTGTGTTGTCTGCCGCGGAGCTCAAGACCGCAGAAGCCGGTCGTCGAGTCGAGGTGGGAGGGATCGTGACTCACCGCCAGCGGCCCGCCACTGCCAGCGGCATCACGTTCGTGAACCTCGAAGACGAGACCGGTCTCGTCAATGTGATCTGCGGTGTCGGTGTCTGGAATCGCTACCGTCGTATCACGCGTGACGCCAACGCGATGATCATCCGCGGCATCCTGGAGCGATCGCCAGAGGGGGTAACCAACCTGCTGGCAGACAAGTTCGAGGTGCTGCGGATGACGCCGCAGACCAAGTCGAGAGACTTCCGGTGACGCTACTGGGGGTCGAGCCGTACTGGGGGTCGAGCCGTACTGGGGATCGAGCTTGTCGAGATCTCACGTACGACTTACTCGGCGCCGGGTTACCCCGCAAGTGAGGTCTCGACGACGCCGGTGTCTGCGGCACGCGGCTGCTCGACCCCCACTACTACCCCTACAGGGCTGCGCGCTCGGCCTGGGCCAGCAGGATGCAGGTGCAAAGGCCGTCGATCGCGGTACGGAGTTCGTCGATCGGCGGGAAGCTTGGCGCGATGCGGATGGTCGAGTCGTGCGGGTCGTCGCCGTAGGGGTATGGGGCCCCAGCTGCAGTCACCGCGATACCCGCATCTTTGGCCAGAGCGATCGCGCGAGACGCGCAACCCTTGCCAGCCTCCAGCGTGATGAAGTAGCCGCCGGTCGGACGCGTCCACTCCGCGACATCCTCGAGGCGTGCTTCGAGAATCTCGAGCACCGCATCGAACTTCGGTACGAGCAGGTCGCGGTTCTCGCGCATGTGCGCACGAACGCCCTCCGCATCCTTCAGGAATCGCACGTGACGCAACTGGTTGACCTTGTCCGGACCGATGTTGCGGGCAAAGTTGTACTTGCGCACCCACTCGATCGTCGCGGCCGAACCGCCGACGAAACCAACGCCAGCCCCAGCGAAAGTGATCTTCGAGGTGGACGCGAAGACGATCGGGCGGTCGGGGTGACCGGCGGCCGCAGCCAGTCCGAGCACGTCGTACACCGGCTCCTCCACGTCGCTGAGGTGGTGAAGCGCATAGGCGTTGTCCCACATGAGCGTGAAATCTGGTGCGGCAGAAGGCATCGACACCAGAGCCTGAACTTCCTCCGCTGTGTAGCTGTAGCCGGTCGGGTTCGCGTAGGTCGGCACGGACCACATTCCCCGGATGCTTGCATCCGAGGAAACCAGCGACGCGATCGTGTCGAGGTCGAGGTGTCCGTCGACGAACGGTACGGGAATCATTTTGATGCCGAGCGCCTCACAGATGGTGAAGTGACGGTCATAGCCTGGCACCGGGCAGAGGAACGTGAGGCCCGCGACATCCCGCCACGGTCCATCGCCGCCGGGGCGGCCGTTTAGGAGTGCGTTCACCACGACGCCGTGCATGATCGGTAGCGTCACGCTGTCGAGAGCGAGCAGCTGAGCCGTCGGAATCCCGAGCAACTCGGCGAAAATCGCGCGGAGTTCCGGCAGGCCGTCGGGTCCACCGTAGTTACGAACGTCGGTGCCGTCGGCGGAGCGATAGTCGCCGTCGCCTGGCAGCGAAAGCAGCGGGTTTGACAGGTCGAGCTGCGCGCTCGAAGGCTTGCCTCGCGTCAGGTCGAGGGAGAGGCCTTTGGCCAGCAGTTCGTCATACTCAGCGCGGATGGATGTGGTCGATTGTGGCACGCCTTAACGCTAAGCCATGCGACGCTCAGTCACCTTCGGCTCGAACCTATCTTTCAACCGGAGGAAGGGTCGTTCGATGACGAAATAGGATGCTGCGGCCAACGCCACGGCGACCGCGACTATCACGGGCTTCTCCAACGGCCCGTTCAACAACTGGGTCAACACGATGATGACCAGATAGTGCCAAAGGTAGAGCGAGTAGGAGAGGTTGCGTCCGAACCACGCGATCGGTCGGAGCCCGAGCAGCCACGAGATCGGACTGCGGGCGGTTACGAGGCCTGCAACGAGCATCGCCGCCGCCGCACCAGCGAGCGGAAGGATCAACACCAGAATGTAACGGTGTGCCTTCCAGTCCGCGGGCATGGTCACGGCAATCGCGACAAGTCCAATTGCTCCGATCCAGGTCAGCCAGGCGCCGACCCGCGGCGACAACAGCGCGCGACCACGCGGCACGGCGAGGATCAGCGCCAGCACGCAGCCGAGCACGAGCGGCATCAGGTTCTCGAGTGGGCTGAAGTAGACGAAGGCGGTCGACCTGCTGCCACGGCTCACGAATCCGAACCAGACTCCCACCAACGACAGGACTCCAATCACGAGCAGGCCGCCGATGACGAAACGACTGCGCACTCGCTTGGTGAGTAGCAGAAACAGGATGGGCGGCCACACGAGATAGAACTGCTGCTCCATGGCGAGGCTCCACATCGGGGCAAGCGGTCCCGGCCAGACACTGCCCAGCCAGATCGCGAAGTTGCTCGAGTAGGTGAGGGTGGTGAGCGCCGAAGCCCACCACGAACTCGTCGGTGCGTAGTCGCGCACTCCGTAGCCCCACAGGAAATAGGCGACAACGCACACAGCGATGAGCGCCGGATACAGCCGCAGCAGCCTGCGGAGCCAGAACCGTCCGAGTCGAAATGTGCCAGTCGCGGAGTGCTCACGGATCACAATTGACGTGATGAGGTAGCCGGACAGTGCGAAGAACATGTCGATGCCGACAAACCCACCCGCGAAGGCACCGACGCCGAGGTGATACAACACCGTGGTTGAGACACCAACCGCGCGCAAGCCGTCGAGGGCTGCCGATCGCCGTAGCCGTGGCGAAGCGACATCCGCGGCCGAACCTTCTGCGGTCGGAATAGATTCGGCGGCAGCGGTCGACATCGGATCAGGCTAGCGCAGGACGCGCCGCACACTGAGCTAGGGCTTTTGGGAATGCATCACGCGACGCAGGTAGTCGATTCGCGACTGCAGTTGCTCCACAGTTGCCTGCGAAACCTGTGGACCACCGCACACTCGCCGAAGGTCGGCGTGGATGTGGGAGTGGGGTTCGCCGCTGAGCTTCGCCCGCATGCCGACCAGGCCGTTCAACACTGACCGCTGCTCCTTGAGTGTGCGATACAACGGTTTCGCCACCGGCTGGTCCGAAGGCGAGGAATTGGCAGCGCGTCGAGACTGGCGTGCCTGCCGCGCCTGGAGGAGCTCACGTACCTGGTCGGGTTCGAGTATGCCCGGGATGCCCAGAAAGTCGAGCTCTTCGTCGCTGCCGACGGGAGCGGCGAAGCCGAACTCCGCGCCCTCGTATAGCACTCGATCGAAGTTGGCATCCGATTCGAGTGCCTGCCAGGTGAACTCGTCCTGCAGTCGATCCGAAGCAGTTTCGGCGGCGTTCGCTTCGTCCATCAGGTCGTCGTCGAGGCCACCTTCCTGCTCTTCGCGGATGCGGTCGAGCGCGTGGTCACGCTCGAGTTCGAGCTGGCCGGCCAGCGCCATCAGCATCGGAACGCTCGGCAGGAAGATCGAGGCCGTCTCTCCACGGCGCCTCGCCCGCACGAAGCGACCAATCGCCTGGGCGAAGAACAGCGGCGTTGAGGCGGAGGTGGCGTACACGCCGACCGCGAGCCGTGGAACATCGACACCCTCAGACACCATTCGAACCGCAACCATCCAACGGGAATCGGATGTTGCGAACTTCTCGATCCGGTCGCTCGCCTGTTTCTCGTCCGAGAGGACGACGGTCGGGGCTTCCCCCGTGATGCCGTGGAGGATCTTCGCGTAGGCCCTCGCCGTGGTCTGGTCCGTCGCGATGACCAGGCCACCGGCATCCGGAATCGAGTGTCGTACCTCTGTGAGGCGCTTGTCTGCTGCCGCGAGCACCGCGGGAATCCAGTCGCCCTCTGGCGCGAGTGCCGTGCGCCAGGCCTGCGCAGTGACATCCTTCGTATCGTCCTGGCCGAGGCGCGCCTCGAACTCTTCGCCCATTTTCGTACGCCAGCGCATCTTGCCCGCATACGCGAGAAAGAGCACGGGTCGGACGACCCCATCGGCGAGTGCACGACCGTAGCCGTAGTTGTAGTCGGTACGGGAAAGCCGGATGCCCTGCTCGTTGCGGAGGTATGTCACGAACGGGATGGGCGCTGTGTCAGAGCGGAACGGCGTGCCGGTGAGCGAAAGTCGACGCACTGCTGGCTCGAAGGCCTCGCGAATGGCGTCGCCCCAACTCAGTGCATCGCCACCGTGGTGAACTTCGTCAAGTATCACCAGCGTTCTGCTGGCCTCGGTCATGGCCCGATGCAGGTTCGCCCGCACGGCCACCTGGGCATAGGTGACGACGACACCGTTGAAACGGCGCCCAGCGCCGGCCTGCCCATTCCTGAATTCCGGGTTCAGCCGGATGCCGGCGCGATGCGCCGCGTCAGCCCACTGGCGCTTGAGGTGTTCGGTTGGCGCAACGACAGTGATGCGGTCCACGGCCCGGCGCGCGAGCAGTTCTGCGGCCAGTCGCAGTGCGAAAGTGGTCTTGCCTGCTCCCGGTGTTGCCGCCGCGAGAAAGTCACGTGGTTCGGTTTCGAAGTAGCGATCGAGCGCCTCAGCCTGCCACGCTCGCAGCTTGTCAGCAGTGCCTCGCGCGGCGCGTTCCGGGTATGACGGTGAGAGATGTTCTGCGGCGAAAGTACCGACGGCACGGAAATCTTCTGGAGTCGTCACTTGATCAGACTTTACCTGCCGGGGCCGACATGGCGACGCCAGCGACAGGCTGGGGATAACCCGGATTAACTCGCGGCGTGCATGAAGAGGACGATCGTGATCGCGGCCGACGCGAGGATCAGGCCAACCAGTGCGAGTGCTCGTACGCGAATGCCCATTGTTGCCCCCTCGTCGACACTCTATTGGCTAGCGGGTGTTCCTGGGAGGTTTTGACTTGGCGGCGGGTCGCACCAGCGCCGCCGGAGACAGCAGACCTCGACCGAATCGTTCGGTGACGGCATCCATGGCCTGTTCGGCTTCGCGCCAGCCCTCATCGGTATCCCAGAGGCCGATTGCCGCATCGGCGGCGGGCGCGAGCTGTTCCATCCGTACGCCGACCAGACGGATGCGCGCGTCTGGGTCGCCCAGCGCGTTGTAGATCTCGACGACCTCGTCGTAGATCCGCCGCGCGAGGTCCGTATGCTCCTCCAGTTTGTGCGATCGCGTGATCGTCGTGAAGTCGCCGTAGCGGAGTTTGAGCACGACGGTTCTTCCCACAAGTCCCGCTCGACGAAGGCGCACCGCAACGTTGTCGCTCATTCGCAGTAGCTCACGACGGATGACCGCGGCATCAGTGACGTCGTACTCGAAGGTTATTTCGTGCCCGACGCTTTTCTCCTCGCGGCCGAGCGTCACCGCCCGCGGGTCTCGTGCCCACGCGAGGTCGTGGAGCTTCTCACCTGCGGCTGAGCCAACAGCGCGGCTGAGCGCGGCTACCGGAGTGTTTGCGACATCCGCCACTGTGCGAAGTCCGAGGCGCTCGAGCTGCTCCGCGGTCTTGGCGCCAACGCCCCACAGCGCGGAAATGGGCAGGGGGTGCAGAAAGTCCAGCGTTGCGGCGAGTGGTATGACCAGGAGCCCGTCAGGTTTCGCGAGACCCGACGCAAGTTTCGCAACGAACTTGGTGGCTGCGACGCCAATGGAGCAGTGCAGCCCGGTCTCGGCGAAGACTCGCGCGCGAAGGTCTGTGCCTATCCGCCATGGCGAACCCAGCAGGCGGCGTGCGCCCGCGACATCCAGAAAGGCTTCGTCGATGCTGAGCTGTTCGACCAGCGGCGTCACGTCGTTGCAGAGCGACATGACGACGCTGGAGAAGTGCCGGTAGCGCTCGAAATGCGGCTCGAGCACGACGGCGTTCGGGCAGCGACGCAACGCGACCGACATGGGCATCGCCGAATTCACCCCGTACTTGCGTGCCTCATAGGTAGCGGCCGTCACCACCGAGCGGGCACCGCGACCTCCGACGATGACCGGCAGGCCGATGAGGTCGGGGTGCTCGAGCAATTCGACAGACGCGAAGAACGCGTCCATGTCGAGATGCATGATCGTGGCGGCCTCGTCGTCGACCGGCTCGGTCGAGACCTGTCTGCCGCGGCCGTCCTGCTTGCTCACGGCTCAAGTCTCGCAGCAACCTGTGACCCTGAACCTGTCGTCCGGAGGTGCTTCCCTAAAGTCAGTAACTGGTGCGACACCCCGTGCCGCAGGGCCTCTGCCTCGGCGTGGCGCATCGGATACCGACCTTGGGCCGGATGCGTGATGCGTCGCAACGATGCCAGTCATGCGCTTCGTGAACCCCAGCGAACGACCGGCATGAGAAAATGGATCAATGAACCAGCCACCGAACTGGAGTCGTTACGTCGCTATCGGCGACTCATTCACCGAAGGCATCGGCGACCCGGAGCCCGAGAGCCCGGGCGGATTCCGTGGCTGGGCCGATCGCGTCGCTGAAGTGCTCAGCACTCGCAACCCCGACTTCGCGTACGCGAACCTTGCCATTCGCGGAAAGCTCGTGCAGCAGATCCTTGACGATCAGGTTGAGCCCGCTCTCGCGCTCGAGCCAGACCTCATCACGATTTCCGCTGGCGGCAACAACATCATCCGCCCCGGCAGTGACCCGGACTGGGTGGCCAGCAGGCTCGAGGAGGCGGTGTCCCGGTTGCGCAGCAACGGCGCAACCGTCGTGGTCTTCACCGGCCCGGACGTGCAGCAAAGCGCGGCTCTCAAGAGCACGCGAGGCAAGGTCGCAATCTTCAACGAGAACATTTGGGCGCTCGCGCAGCGACACGGCGCGACAGTCGTGAATATGTGGGCTCTGGATGTCTCCGACCCGCGCCTCTGGGCGCCGGATCGCCTGCACTACTCCCCCATCGGCCACCACATGATTGCGCGCTACGTGTTGGACACCCTGGGTGTTCCGAACGAGCTCGGTCCGTGGGATCCCGATCCGCTGCCGCCCGTGCCGTGGCGTCACGCTCGTGCAGAGGATCTCGCTTGGGCGAGGACGCACCTGGCCCCGTGGGTCATGCGACGCCTGCGCGGCCGCTCATCCGGCGACCACGTCGAGGCGAAGCGTCCGACCTACAGCTAGGTGAGAGGGGCGCCCGGCCTCACTCAGCGAAGAACAGCTAGCGGCCGAAGTTGGCAGCCGAAGGGCAGTTCCACGGGTCGTCGGCGTTCAGGCCGACAACGTTGAGGTGGCGAACGACGATTCCGTATGCCTCAAACACGCCCGTGCGGGTGTATTTGACGTCGCGGGCATTGCAGTACTCCTGGACGATCTCACTCGCGCGGCGCAGGTGTGGCCGGGGCATGCTCGGGAACAGGTGGTGCTCGATCTGGTAGTTCAGGCCACCCATGTAGATGTCCATGCCCCAGCCACCACGAATGTTGCGGCTTGTGAGAACCTGGCGCCTGAGAAAGTCAACCTTGGAATCTTTGGGCAGCTGCGGCATGCCGATGTGGTTGGGCGCGAATGATGCGCCCATGTAGATGCCGAACACCGCGAGCTGAACGCCGAGAAACGCGAAGGCGACGCCGACCGGTAGCAGGGTGAAGAGCACCGCCAGATATCCGATATTTCGCACCAGCAGCAGGACTATTTCGATTGACCGGTTGTCGACGCGTCCGCGCGAGAACACGGTCAGGAAGGCGTGGCGATGAAGGTTGAGGCCTTCGAAGATGAGAACGGGAAAGAACAGCCAGCCCTGGCGACGAGCGAGCAGCGCCGGAAGGCCGGTGAGCGCTTTGGCGTCTTTCGCCTGAAATTGAATGAAGTCCGGGTCGATGTCGGGGTCGCGATCGACGGTGTTCGGCGCGGCGTGATGGCGGGAGTGCTTGTTCATCCACCACGAGTAGCTGATCCCGACGAGCAGGTCGGCGATGAAGCGCCCGGTGTGGTCATTAGCCTTGCCGGACTCCCAGACCTGACGGTGGGATGCCTCGTGCGCGAGAAAGGCGAACTGGGTGAACAGAATGCCGAGCGCGGCCGCGATGAGCAGCTCGTACCAGGTGTTGTGCAGGAAGGCGAAGCCGACCCAAGCGCCACCCATGGCGACCGAAATCACCGCGAAAGTCAGGATGTAGAACAGTCGCCGGCGGCGAAGAAGCCCCGCCTCTTTGATGGTCGCGAGCAGACTCGCGAACTCGGATGTCGGATGCGCGAGCCCGCGTGGTCCGGTTTTGACAATGCGAATAGCTGGCTGTGCAGGAGCCCCCGCGGCTGCAGCCGATTGAACAGTGGTCACACGTCCCCCATGTTGGGTTTATTTCCCAGCCGTGAGTTGGGCAGACGCCCACTGGATTTCCAAAGCATAGAGCCGAAAGGCTGTGAACCGGGTGTTTTCTGTAGAACCACGCGGAAACTAGAGAAGAACGCCCGGATGAGTAAGACGCCAGACCGGTCCGGGATCGACAATGGTGGTCGCAAGCTTCAGCGGAATAGTGACCTTGGCCGAGCCGACCGTGAAGGTTGTGGTGCCAACGATCGCACCCTTCTTGCCGGTCACGATGGTGTTCGTCACCGTGTGCTCCGACACCGGAGTGCCGCGGAGCACCACGATGGTTCTGCTCGCGCCAGCCAAAATATCGGCGTGCCCTCCCCATGCTGTGGTGTAGCTGCCAATCTTCTGGCCTTCGCTGACGAGCCGCACTTCTGCGAAGGCGGCCTGCGCCTGTTTGACCAGTTTGCCGATCTGTGCGTCGATCACGGGATGGCTCGGCCCGTCAAGAATCACGCCGATGAGCCTGATGTTCGTGCCGTCGACGTTGTACGTGCTTGAGAACAGCAACGATGCGCCGGCGGAGTTCAGCGTGCCGGTTTTGATCCCATCGATACCGACCTTGCCGAGGAGCTTGTTCGTGTTCTGGATGAGTCCGACAACGGGCAGCTTCGCTTGCTTGATGCCAACGATCTTCGAAATGATCGGATCGGCAAGCGCAAGCCGACCGAGGGCGATGAGATCGGTTGGCGTGCTCGTGTTCTGCGGGTTGAGTCCCGTCGCATCCGTCAGCACCGTTGATGACATGCCGTGCGCCTTGAGCCAGGCGTTCGCCACCGGGAGGAACTTCGCTTCGGAGCCGTAGGCCCAGTCGGCGAGGGCGCGAATGTAGTTGTTCGCGGAGGCCACCAACGCGACCTCAAGAACGTCGTGCTCCGTCATCGTTCCCCCGACCTTGATCGGGTACACGTCACCGTCTCGCGCAGCATAGCTGTGGAGGTAGACCTCGTCTTGGGCAGTGAAGAGGATGTTGGGGCCGGCCTCACCGACCGCGAGTGGCTTCTTCTGCAGGACGACGAGCGCCGTGATGATCTTCGTGATCGAGGCGATGGGAAGCGGCCTCGAGGTTCCGCCCTGGGTCAGTAGCCCGGGGTAACCGACGGCGGCAATCGCGCTCGAGCCGTACGACGGGAGGGAGAGCTGGGCGGCCGTTGTCTGCGGCACGATGTAGGCGGTCTGCCTGGCCTGAACCATGGGCAGGGGCGCGAGGAGGGTCAGCGGCAGGTAGGTCGCGACAGCGACGATGACGAGAACGGATGCGGAAAACGCAATCCACCGGCGCACGAGAACACGTTTGGGCGGGCGGGGCACCGGTCAAGAATAGTCAGCGATGCCTGAGAGCGTACAAAGCCACGGCGCTCGCCGACGCAACGTTGAGCGAATCGACTCCGTGCAGCATGGGAATCGTCACGATCGTGTCTGCCGCGGCGAGGGCAGCGCGACTCAGGCCGTCACCCTCCGTGCCCACAATTAGCGCGACCTTCGCTGGAGCATTCGCCGCGTAATCGTCGAGTTCAACGGCATCCTGCGACAGCGCGAGGGCTGCCAGCTCGAACCCGAGGGACTTCAGGATGTCTGCGCCCTCTGGCCATTCCGGCAGCCTCGTCCACGGAATCTGCAGCACGGTGCCCATGCTGACCCGCACGCTGCGCCGATAGAGAGGGTCTGCGCAGCGAGGGGTGATCAGAACGGCGTCCGCCCCGAGGCCCGCAACGGAGCGGAAGATCGCTCCAACGTTCGTGTGGTCGACGATGTCCTCGAGCACGATGATCCTGGTCGCGCCCTCGACGATCTCGGCCACCGATTTCAACGCCGGGCGGTGCATGGATGCGAGCGCTCCTCGATGCAGATTGAAGCCGGTGAGGCTTTCGAGCAGCTCAGACTCGCCGACGTAGATCGGCAGGTCGGCGACCTCGTCTTCCGGTAGTTCGCCGGTAAGCACATCGAGGATCTCCGGGAGCCACTTCTCCAGGGTCAGTAACGATCTGGGGCGGTGTCCCGCGTGCAGCGCGCGCCCGATGACTTTGCTCGACTCAGCGATATAAAGGCCGCCCGCGGGCTCCTGCAGGCGGCGAAGCACGACATCCGTGAGGTCGCGATAGTCGCGCAACTCGTCCCCGTTGAGTGATTCGAGATGGACCACCGGCATGACGTGACCAACTTTCTGCCCGTGCGCCCGCAGCGAACACTGCCAGCGCGACGAAACATGTTCGAAAACTCCGTTGTTTAGTCTGTCGTACAGGACGTGATCCACAGAAGCGAGCGCGAAGGAGGCAGGATGCCACAGCCAAGCGCTCCGGCCGCGTCGCTGCTCTCTCCCGAGGTTTCGCTGCAGGTCGATTCAGCGGCCGACATCCTGCGCGGTCGTCGGATCGCGGTGCTCACCGGTGCTGGCGTCAGCACCGACTCCGGGATACCTGACTATCGCGGCGAGGGCGCGCCCGTGCGCACCCCGATGACCTTCAAGCAGTTTCTCGACGACCACGAATATCGCAAGAGGTATTGGGCGGGCAGCCAGCTCGGGTGGCGTCGCTTCAAGAACGCCGAACCTAATGATGGGCACCGCGCGCTCGCGGCGCTTGAGTTGCTCGGCGGCGTAAACGGTGTGATCACACAGAATGTCGACGGGCTGCACCTGCGTGCAGGCTCGCAGCGCGTGGTCGACCTGCACGGCAGCATGGACCGCGTTCGTTGCCTGCGTTGCGGCCAGCTCTACGCTCGCACCGACATCTCCCACCGAATCGACGAACTCAACCCGCAGCTTGCTGGGCCTGCAGGACTCAAGCTGGGTCCGGATGGGGATGTCACGCCGGCATCCGTCACCGACTTCCAACTGCCCGCGTGCAGTGCGTGCGGCGGAACGCTCAAGCCCGACATCGTGTTCTTCGGCGAATTCATCCCTCGTGAAAAATTTGTCGAGGCAAGTGCGCTGGTGCAGAAGGCTGATGCGCTCCTGATCGCCGGGTCATCCCTGGTCGTGAATTCGGGCATACGGTTGCTCGACCACGCAACTCGCCGCCATTTGCCGGTCATCATCATTAACCGCGGCGCGACCAAAGGCGACCCGAGGGCGACCCTCAAGATCGACGCCGGAACGACCGAGACGCTCGTTGCACTGAAGGAACTGCTGGTCGGCCCATAAGCTTGGAGCGTGACTTCGCTTTATCTTGTGCGCCACGGCGAGACGGACTGGAATGCGCAGCGGCGCATCCAGGGCACGACCGACATCCCGCTCAACGAGATGGGCCGCACGCAGGCTGCCGTGACTGGTGCCCTCCTCGCGCAGCTTGACTGGGATGGCATCTACTCCAGCCCCCTGTCGAGGGCAATGGAGACCGCCAGAATCATCGCGGCGGAGGTCGGTCTGGGCGAGCCGGTGACGATCCCCGAGATCGTCGAGCGCAATTACGGCGAAGCGGAGGGTCTCAACTGGGAAGAAATCGAGCGGATGTTCCCGGAAGGCACGATCGTCCCCGGGCGCGAGACTCACGAGCAGGTTGCTCTGCGTGCGCTCGACGCGCTGCTCACGCTGGCGACGGCATGTCCTGGCGAGTCACTCATCGTGGTGACCCATGGCGGGGTAATTCGTTCTGTGCTGAACGTCGTCGACCCGGACAACACTCACGGAGCCATCACGAACGGGTCCATTCACAGTTTCAGGGTGGCGGATGGCTCGTTCGAGCTCATCGCGTTCGATGACCCGATCGACGAGCTCTCGCTCGAATACGCCACCGATGACCTCGACACCCAGAACGCGATCGAGGGCCGCGAGACCCTGCAGCACTGAGCTCTCCTAGTTGGTTGAGTAGCGCCGCAAAGCGACGCGTAGCGAAACCTGGTTGAGCGTTCCGGAAAACAAAAAGCGGCATGGATGTGCGATCCGGCCCGTATGTGCTCGGTTGCCACAACTGTGCCCCGGCGCCCGACCACGTTTGTCTCCATGGACCACGTTTACAAGCGCTCGGTTTCGATACGCGTGCCTGCGGCGCGCTACTCAACCAACGAACGAGGGCGAACTCGACTTCAGCGGCGCTGGCGCCACTCGTAGACCGCAGTCAGCGTCTCGAGCAGTGCAGCAGCGGAGCGATCCCAGCTGAAGTCCTTGGCGCGGTCGATACCGAGGAGGGAACGACGCTTCCACTCCCCCTCGTTCTCCAGCCCGTGCACAGCGACGGCGAACGAAACCGGATCGTGCGGATCAAAGTAGACCGCGGCATCCGCTCCGATCTCACGGAAGATGTCTATGTCACTCACCACAACCGGAGTGCCGCCAGCCATCGCCTCGATCAACGGAAGCCCGAACCCCTCGTTGAGCGATGCCGTGACGAGCGCTGTCGCTGACGAGAGCAGCTTCGCGTACTCCTCGTCGCTCACCCCGTTGTGGAACGCGAGCGAACCGTGCGGAGCGATCGATTCGAGGTGATGTTTCGTCGCATCATCCACCTTGCTCAGAAGGTGGAGGGTGTAGCCCGCGAGGTGATGCATGCCTTGCGTCAGCAACTCGACGTTCTTGTACGGCATGAAAGACCCCATGTAGACGAGGTCCTTCGTCGGCGTCTGGTCCCGCACAACCAGCTCTGGCTCGACCGCATTCGGAACGATTGCGATCGGATGTTTCGTGAGGCGATGTTCCACCATGAGCTTCTTCGTGGTCTCAGACACCGTTGCGTGTGCGTCCGCGCGATTGAGTAGAGCCCGTTGCGGCCACCAGGCGAGGTGGTACAGCCTCCACAGGAGCCGCACCGGCCAGGCGAGATCGCGCGGTGGGGTGCGGTTCTCGTAGTAGATGAGGTCGTGCACGGTCGTGACGAGCCCAAACTTGCGCCCGAATGGGCCCATCGTCTGCATGGGCGTGAAGACGACATCCGGCGCGAACTTGTTGAACCGTCTGGACGCGAACGGCTCAAGAGCGGAGGTTGGTGACGGTCCCATCACCCAGGGCAGGTCGGGCAGAAGCGCGAGCTGTCGTTCGTCGGAAATGATCATCGTGACCGGCGCGAGTTTCGCGAGGCCGCCCACAAGTCCCGAGGTGAAGCGACTGATGCCGTCGTGGCGCTCAAACCGCGTGTAGCGGCAGTCGAAATAGATTCTCACTGGGCTGGCAGTTCTGCCAGGCGTCCAGCACCAACGAAGTCGATGATCAACTCTGCGGCCTCGCGTGGCCGCTCGTAGTGGATGAGGTGGCCGACGTCCTTCAGCACGTGGAGGCGCGCATCCGGGAGCAGGTCGCGCAGTTTTTCCTCGTCGGCGACCGTGGTGATCGGGTCGTTCGCCGCGGCGATCAGGAGTGTCGGCACCGTGATGCGGTCCGCGAACTGGATCACGTTGTTGCTCGTCGATGCGCGGAATGCTTCGAGCACCGTGTCGCGGTCGGAGAACCGGCTGAAGTAGGTGTCGTGTTGGGAGTGGATCCAGCGGCGGAGGGTCGGGTCATTCGTCTTGGCCATGCCCGCGCTGATCGCGCGAGTGATGAGCCGATTGCCGAGCAGCGCGTAGCCCGCGCGATTGGGGAGCCACGCGCCGGCCTGGTAGTAGAACACAGCGAGCCCGGTCACGAAGGCCTTCGGACCCTTGAGCGCGGGTGCTGCGATCGGATTGATGAGGATGAGCGACGGGGCCTCGAGCCCGCCGGCAACCGCGGCCGCTGTCACGATTGACCCGAAGGAGTGGCCGAGGATGACGGGTGGAGTGGCCAACCCGAGCGAATCGACGAACGCGTGAAGCCAGCTGCCGTAGCCCTCGATGTCGTGGTGAGCCTCGGTCATGGGGGTCGAGTCGCCGAACCCCGGCAGGTCGGGGCTTATAATGCGCAAGCCCTCGAGCTGCACGACAACCGGCTCAAGGCCATGGTGCTCGCCTCGAAACCCGTGCACGGCGACGACCGTTACGGGGGCGTCCGCGGGGCCGTAGTCCCAGTAGCGGGTGTCACTGCCGAGAAGCGAAACCCGTCCCTCGCGTACGGGCATCGCTGCGACCAGCGCGCCGTAGGGGTTCTGCGCGCCGCGTTTCTCGGAAGTCATCAGCATTGATTGTAGGCGGGGGCGGACCACCGTCCCTGAGTTCATCGGGGGCTGCCCTTCGAGTGCCTCAGGGACCGATGCGTACGTAGACTCGAAAGGTGACGTTTACTGCCCCGATCCAGCTGCCAGGATTAGCGCTAGACCCGGAGTGGTATCGCCGCGCGGTGTTCTACGAGGTAATGGTTCGCAGCTACGTCGACAGCAACGGCGACGGCTCGGGCGACCTGGGCGGACTCATCTCCCGTCTCGACTATCTGCAGTGGCTCGGCGTCGATGCGCTGTGGCTGCCACCGATCTACCAGTCCCCGCTGAAAGATGGCGGCTACGACGTGTCGGATTTCCGCAGCATCCTTCCCGAATTCGGCACTGTGGATGAGTTCCGCGAGCTCGTCCGTCGCGCTCACGAACGCAATATGCGCATCGTCATCGACTATCCGCTCAACCACACCTCGGATGCGCACGACTGGTTCCAGCAGTCCCGAAGCGATCCGGATGGCCCATACGGCGACTACTACGTGTGGAGTGACACCAACGAGAAGTACCCGAACGTTCGCATCATCTTCGTAGACACGGAAGACTCGAACTGGAGCTTCGACTCCGAACGCAGGCAATTCTTCTTTCACCGGTTCTTCTCGCACCAGCCAGACCTGAACTTCGAGAACCCAGCCGTGCGCGAGGAGGTGCTCGGCATCATCCGGTTCTGGCTCGACATGGGTGTTGACGGTATCCGGCTGGATGCGATCCCGTACCTGTTCGAGAGCGACGAGGGTAACGGCGAGGGCGAACCGAAGACTCACCAGTTTCTGCGTGAGATTCGGGCGATGGTCGATCGGGACTACCCCGGCCGCATCCTGATCGCGGAGGCGAACCAGTGGCCGCAGGAGGTCGTCTCCTTCTTCGGCACCGAGGAGGAGCCCGAGTGCCACATGGCCTTCGACTTCCCCGTCATGCCTCGTATCTTCTATTCGCTGCGCGCGCAGCAGTCCGGGGAGCTGATTCGGATCCTCTCCGAGACGACTTCCGTGCCGCCGTGGGCCGGCTGGGGTGTTTTCCTGCGGAACCACGACGAGCTGACGCTCGAGATGGTTTCCGAGGAGTACCGCCAGGCGATGTACGGCTGGTATGCCTACGACCCGCGGATGCGTTCGAACATCGGTATTCGACGGCGCCTGGCACCTCTTCTCGACAATTCGAGGGCGGAGCTCGAGCTTGCCCACGCGCTCCTGTTTGCGTTGAAGGGCAGCCCATTTCTGTACTACGGCGATGAGATCGGCATGGGCGACAATATCTGGCTGCCCGACCGCGACAGCTCGCGAACGCCCATGCAGTGGAACCCCGACCGCAACGCGGGGTTTTCGAGTGCAGACCCGGGCAAGCTGTACTCCCCCGTCGTTCAGTCACTCGTGTACAACTTTTCGTTGGTCAACGTGGAGTCGCAGCTGGCCCAGTCGCGATCACTCCTGCACTGGATTCGCAACGTCGTTCACGTGCGGAAAGCACATCCTGCGTTCGGACTCGGGTCGCTCGAGGTACTGACGACGAGTCACGAGTCTGTGCTGGCTTTCGTGCGCGACTATGCGGGCTCCGGCACCAACTTCGGCGACGCGCCCGAGCGCATCCTCTGCGTATTCTCGTTCGCGCACAACCCGATCGCGGTGACAATCGACGCGGAAACCATCGCGGGCGCCGACCTGTCAGACCTGTTCGGCGGCGGCCAGTTCCCACCCGTCGGAGAGGATGGCGCGCTCACGCTCACGCTCGGCACCCAGGACTTCTTCTGGCTGAGGGTGGAGTAGGTCTGCGAAGAACGCCATGAGTTAGCTCTCGTTTCGTTGGTTGAGTAGCGCCTGCCGAAGGCAGTCGCGTAGCGAAACCGCTTGAGACGACAACGACTGTCATTCGAACGGGCACGTTCATCTTGTTTTTGTACTTCCGAACGCTCAACCCGGTTTCGATACGCGGAGCGCCTAGCGGCGCTGCGCTACTCAACCAACTACAGGCTCGGCACGGTTGCGGCCCCGTGTCACTCGCTCGTCATATTCTTTTCGCATGAGCATCCCCTGGTTCGACACTCTTGGCGTTTTCGATCTTGAGACGACAGGTATCGACGTCGAACACAGTCGCATCGTGTCGGCCCACGTCGGTGTACTCAACGCGGCAGGTGAACTGGTCGAAGACTGGAACTGGCTAGCCGATCCAGGTGTCGATATTCCGGCCGGTGCCAGCGATGTGCACGGCATCACGACAGAACGTGCCCGTGCGGAAGGCCGCCCAGCGAAAGAGGTGATCGGCGAGATCATCGACGTACTCAGCGCGCTGATCTCCAGGGGTCTCGCCATCACCATCTACAACGCACCGTACGACCTGAGCCTCTTGCGGGCCGAGGCGCTGCGGTACGGCCTTGAGCCACTCACTACCCCGGCTCCGATCATCGACCCGCTCGTGCTCGACAAGGTCGTGGACCGGTATCGCAAGGGCAAGCGCACGCTCGAAGCTGCGGCCGTTGCCTATGGCGTGAGTCTCGTGGACGCGCACGATGCCAGCGCAGACGCGATCGCGGCAGGGCGTGTCGCGCAGGCGATGGCGCGCAAGTATCCGGAGGTTCTCTCTATCGAAGCTCCCGTGCTCCACGCGCAGCAGGTCGAGTGGTGTGCCCAGCAGTCCGCAGACTTTCAGGACTACATGCGCCGAACTCACAACCCGAGTTTCACGACATCCGGGCTCTGGCCGGTACGTTAGACCAGATGCGAAGAACGCCTGGCCTAGTCGGAGTTGCCTTAGTTGTCGGAATTCTCGCGGCGGCGTTCCCTGCCCAAGGGGCACTCGCTGCAGTTCCCCCGGTTACGGCCCTGCCCGCCGGCGTAGGCGTGGACGTCTCGTGGCCTCAGTGCAATCGCGATCACACATTCGTGCCGTACCCATCGGGCCTCCCGTTTGCGGTTGTTGGGGTCAACGGAGGCAACGCCAGCAATCTGAACGACTGCTTCGCCGGCCAGTACACGGCAGCGCTGCTGATGGCCACTGCGCCGCAGACTGAGCAGCCGCGAGCGGCCGCCTACCTTAACACGGGGAATCCGGCTCTCGCTGGCGCTTGGTGGCCGTCCAGCGACTACACCGAATACCAAAACACCCTCGTTCCGACAGGCTCGTTAGGTGACTGCAAAGGCCTTGCAGACAAAGCCTGCGCGTACGTCTACGGCTATTCGAAAGCCGAGGACGATGTGAACCAAGTGCGCAGCGATCTGTCGCAGCTGCCGAGCACGTGGTGGCTCGACGTCGAGACTTCCAATACTTGGCAGACCGACGTGAAGGCCAACGAGGCTTCGCTCGACGGGATGGTCGATTACCTGAAGGGCCAGGGCATCACCGCGATCGGGGTCTACTCGACCGGCTACCAGTGGAACAAGATCGTGGGAGTGACGGCCGCGACGAGCCCGCTCGCCGGGCTGCAGAGCTGGCTGGCCGGCTCATCGCCAACCGGTGCCGCCGCAGCTTGCGAGGGAAGCCCGCTGACGCCAGGCGGGCGCGTCTCGATGGTGCAGTACATCGCAGGCGGCTTCGACGACGACCTGTCCTGCCATGTCTTTCCGAGTGCTGTGACGATATCGCCTGCTGCCTCCCAATTGGTTGGCGCGACTTTGTCAGCCTCCACCGGATGGCCCGCGGGGGGCTCCTATGCCTTCCAGTGGCGCCGCAACGGAATCGCGATCTCCCAAGCGACCGCGGGCACGTACAAGACGACGGGCGCCGATGTCGGCAAGTCGATCACCTACACGGTGACCGGAAAGAAACTCGGCTACAGCACGGCGACGGCCACAAGTTCTGCGGTTACTGTCCGTGCGCTGCCTGCAAAGCGACCGACGCCTCCACGACGCCCCGCGCACGTCTCCTAGAACGAGAAAGGGCGCCCGGTCGAAACCGGACGCCCTTCTGAAAGCTGTGTGGGTTACTTGCCGAAACCCTTGTAGCGCGAGTTGAACTTCTCGACGCGGCCAGCGGAGTCGAGGATGCGCTGCTTGCCCGTGTAGAACGGGTGCGAAGCGGACGAGATTTCAACGTCGATGACCGGGTAGGTCTCGCCGTCAAGCTCGATGGTCTTATCGCTGGTTGCGGTCGAACGCGTCAGGAACGTCTCACCGGACGCGAGGTCGCGGAACACGATGGGCGCGTACTCGGGGTGGATGTCAGACTTCATGGCGGTTCCCTGCAGTAGTGAGCGAGTGAAAAAGTTGAGGTTGGCGAAGACAAAGCCTTCAGAGCCGACTAGTTAGCTTACCAGAGGTTTTGCAAGAGCTACTTCGCGCGTGCGGCGTAGCGGTGATGCTTCTCGGTGACCTCGAGCGGAAGGCTGAACGCGGAACTCAGCTTCTCTGAGGTGATGACCTTCTCCAGCTTGCCCTTCGCGACAATCGTGCCCTCTGCAAGCAGCAGGCCGTGGGTGAAGCCGGGCGGGATCTCCTCGACATGGTGCGTCACCATGACGATGGCCGGAGCGTCCGGCGTGATCGCGAACGCGTGGAGCAGCTGCAGCAGTTCCTCGCGCGAACCGACATCCAGGCTCGCAGCCGGCTCGTCGAGCAAAAGCAACTCGGGGTTCGTCATAACCGCACGGGCGATGAGCACCCGCTTCTGCTCTCCGTCGCTCAATCCCCCGAAAGCGCGATCGGCGAGATGCCCGAGCTTCCAGTCGTCGAGCACATCGCGAGCACGCTGGAGGTCGACATCCTCGTATTCCTCGTTCCACCGGCCGGTAACCGAGTACGCGGCCGTCATGACGACGTTGAGCACGGTCTCACTACCAGGAATGCGACGGGCCATCGCCGAAGAGACGAAACCGATGCGCGGGCGGAGTTCGAAGACATCCACTGCCCCGAGCCGGTCGTCGAGCAGCACAGCTGTACCCGAGCTCGGGTGGATGAGCGCTGCGGCGATCTGCAGCAACGTCGTCTTGCCAGCGCCGTTGGGGCCGAGAATGACCCAACGATCCGAGTCGTCTACCGACCAGGTGAGCTTGTCGAGGATGGTGTTTCCATCGCGGATGATCGAAACATCGGTGAGCTGGAGGACGCTTGCCATGGTGCCTCAAGCCTAGTTCAGCGCGCAACGCTCAAACGCCCCCGAATGGGGTTAGAGCAGGTCTTCATAGATTGCCTTGGTGCGCAGCGCGATGCGGTCCCAGCTGAACAGGGCCTCCGCTCGCTCACGGCCGGCCGCGCCCATCTTCGCGGCCTCCTCGGGATTGGAGACGACCTCGATGAGCGCGGCAGCGAGATCGGCGACAAAGCGGTCTGGGTCGACGGGAGTTCCCGTTCCATCGCTCGCCTGATCGATGGGGACGAGGCGACCGGTGACACCGTCCTCGACGACCTCGGGGATGCCGCCCGTTGCCGTTCCGACGACCGGAATGCCGCAGGCCATCGCCTCGAGATTCACGATCCCGAGCGGCTCGTAAATCGACGGGCAGACGAATGTCGTAGCGCCGGTAAGCACGGTGCGCAGCTCGGTCTGGCTAAGCAGCCGGTCGATCCAGATCACGCCGGAGCGCAGCAGTTGGAGCGCGTGTACTCCGTCACGCACCTCTTCGAGTATTTCGGGGGTGTCTGGCGCACCGGCGCACAGGACGAGCTGCACCTCCGGCGGCAGCAGGGCGGCGGCGCGCAGCAGGTACTGCAGCCCCTTCTGACGCGTGATGCGCCCGACAAACACGACCGACGGGCGATTCGGGTCGATGCCAAGCGCCTCGGTGATCGCGGGGTCGTGGTGAGGCGTCCACTCCTGGAGGTCGATGCCGTTGTAGATGACCTCGACTTTGGACTCCTGAAGCGAGGGATACGACCGCAGGATGTCTCTACGCATGCCCTCACTGACGGCAATGATCTTGGCGGCGCCCTCGAACGCGGTCTTCTCGATCCAACTCGAGAGTCGGTATCCCCCGCCAAGCTGCTCGGCCTTCCACGGGCGCAGGGGCTCAAGACTGTGGGCCGTGACAACGTGCGGGATGTCGTACATCAGGGATGCGATGTGGCCAGCGCCATTGGCGTACCAGGTGTGCGAGTGAACGAGGTCAGCACCCTCGACATCCCGAGCCATCTGGAGGTCGACACCGAGTGTCGCAAGGGCGGGGTTGGCATCGGCGAGTTCTGCGGGAACCAGGTAAGACCAGACATCATCCGCGTCCCGCGGTTTGCCGAAGGCGCGAACGCGCACGTCGGTATCGTGCCTGCGCAGGGAGCGAACGAGCTCAGCGACATGCACGCCTGCCCCGCCGTAGACCTCTGGTGGATATTCCCGCGTAATGAGGTCGACTCGCATGGTTTAGACGCTAGTACAGGCAGGGGTGAGGTCATACCCTGAGACCATGGCGTCAAAGAAGATCTTCGGCATTGTCCTCGCTGGCGGAGAAGGCAAACGCCTAATGCCTCTGACGGCGGACCGCGCGAAGCCCGCGGTGCCGTTCGGCGGCGGATACCGCCTCATCGATTTCGCGCTGAGCAACCTGATCAACTCGGGACTTCGGCAGATCGTCGTGCTCACGCAGTACAAGTCCCACAGCCTCGACCGTCACGTATCGCAGACCTGGCGGCTCGACGGCATCACGAACTCCTACATCGCTTCAGTGCCTGCACAGCAGCGGCTCGGCAAGCGCTGGTTCTCTGGTTCCGCCGACGCGATCCTGCAGAGTCTCAACCTGCTGCGTGATGAGAAGCCAGACATCGTGGTCGTAGTCGGTGCAGATCACGTCTACCGCATGGATTTTGCCCAGATGATCGATGCCCACATCGAGGCGGGTGCGGGCGTCACCGTTGCCGCCATTCGCCAGCCGATCGCGCTCGCCGACCAGTTCGGCATCATCGAGCTTGAGAAGAAAGACCCGACACGCATCGCGGCCTTCCATGAGAAGCCGAAGGATGCCGTCGGCCTCGCCGATTCTCCGGGCGAGGTGTTGGCGTCCATGGGCAATTACGTGTTCGACGCGGACATCCTGATTGATGCCGTTGTTCGTGACGGCGCGAACCCCGCCTCCAACCACGACATGGGTGGCGATATCGTGCCGGACTTCGTGAATCGCGGCGAGGCCGCCGTCTACGACCTCAACCGCAATGATGTTCCCGGTTCGACCGAGCGCGACCGGTTCTATTGGCGGGATGTCGGAACCATCGAGTCTTTCTTCGATGCCCACCAGGATCTGATTTCAGCGCTGCCGATCTTCAACCTGTACAACCGCGACTGGCCGATCTTCAGCCAGCAGCTCAATTCACCGCCCGCGAAGTTCGTGCGTGATGCGAAGGGCAACCTCGGGACGACGATTGACTCGATCGTCTCGCTCGGAACGCTCATCTCGGGCGGAAACCTGGAGCGCAGCGTCATCGGCACTTGGTGCGTGGTGGACTCGGGCGCGGCTGTTGTCGACTCTGTGGTGTTCGATCGGGTGCGCATCGGTCCGAATGCGGTCGTGCGTCGCGCCATCCTCGACAAGGATGTCGTCATCGCCGAAGGCGCGACTGTTGGGGTCAACCACGATGAGGATCGCGCCCGCGGTTTTACGGTGACGGACTCAGGCATTACGGTCGTGGGCAAGGGCGTTTTCGTCAACTAGCCCTCCCCCGCTCTTTCTATGGAAGGCCCCGCCCGCATGGCCCGGTTTCTTGTCGTGCTCGACGTCGATTCGACCCTCATCGAGAACGAGGTGATCGAGTTGCTCGCTGCCGAGGCGGGTTCGCTTTCCGAGGTCGCCGACATCACGTTTCGCGCGATGAACGGCGAGCTCGACTTCGAGGAGAGCCTGCGGTCGCGGGTGGCGACGCTGCGGGGGCTGCCAGCGTCGGTGTTCGCCGCGGTTGGTGCTCGTGTTGAAGTGACTGCAGGCGTTCCCGAGATGATCGCGGGAATCCAGGCGGCGGGTGGCCGTGTTGGTGTCGTGTCCGGGGGTTTCCACGAGGTGGTTGACCCAATCGCGACATCCCTGGGCCTCAACTATTGGCGAGCGAACCGGCTCGAGGTCGTCGACGGTTTTCTGACCGGTGGTCTCGTCGGGCCGATCATCGACGCTGGCGCGAAAGCCTCAACCCTGCGCGAGTGGGCTGCTGACTTTGACGTGCCGCTGGCTCAGACGGTCGCCGTTGGCGATGGGGCCAACGACTTGCCCATGATGGCGATTACGGGGCTGTCGGTCGGCTTCGACGCCAAGGCGCCCGTGCGCGACGAGGCGAACGTGATCATGGACCGCCGGGACCTGTCGCAGGTGCTGGGGTTGTTGGGGCTTTAGCCCCACGCCGTTGCTGCCGGACGCTGCACGTCGAGGCGCGTTCTAGACGACCGCGTATAAGTTGCGCAGCGCGGCTTCCATCGTCGGGAACGTCCCGAGGAAGCGTGAATTCTCGTCCCTGAGAGCAAGTCCTTGCGTGGTGCGCATGACAGTGCCCGCGACTTCGTCGGTGATCGTGTGCTTGATCACCCAACGTCCCTGGCTCGCGTCGACCAGGTAGAACATTTCCGCGTAGTTCATCGTCCTTGGCTTCCTTCGAATGGCGTCGCAGAACAGCCTTGGCGGTCTAACTTGACTAGCAAAGAGTTGGCGGGTGAACGTTCGGGTAACGGCTGGCGCGTCGTGAGTTCAGTAGTGCGCCGTGCGCGCGCGACGAAGCCCCTTGCGCGTTCGCACAATCAAAAGGCGGCATGGACTGTCATCCATGTGGCTCGGTTTCGCAAACATGTGGCCGTTCTCGGCGTGATTCGTGCGGCTCGACCCACAAATGAAGGATGTGGCCGTCGAAAATGCCGAATTTCTCCTTCGTTCGACGTGCAGAGCTGAATTCATCCTTCATTTCGGTGCGTCAGCACCTGTCGACAGGATTCACGCCTCACAAATGGCGAAAATCTCCTGTCGACCGTGCCGAAGGGTCAATTCATCCTGTTGACAGGCGGAGACCACGTCGAAATCGGCCACGCTTCTGCGAAACCGGCGCACGGGCTCATCCCTGCCGCGCTCTTCGCCTTTTGAAGCGCTCAACGGGATTTTGATGCGCGGCGCTGTGCGTCGCCACTCAATCAATAACGAGCGCTAGTGGCCCATACCCAAGCCACCGTCGACCGGGATGACGGCGCCGGAGATGTAGCCCGCGTCGTCTCCAGCCAACCAGACGATGACCTTGGCGACCTCGTCGGGCGTCGCAAAGCGACCAGCAGGGATCGACTTCTAGTAGTCGGCCTGCTGCTGCTCGGGCAATTCGGCCGTCATGTCCGTCTCGATAAACCCGGGAGCGACGACGTTGGCCGTGATGCCGCGAGAACCGAGCTCGCGAGTGACCGAACGAGCGAGACCGATGAGGCCGCTCTTGGAAGCCGAGTAGTTGACCTGTCCGGCCGACCCGAGAAGACCGACGACAGAAGACACGAGGATGATGCGCCCGAAACGGGCCTTCAGCATCCCCTTCGACGCGCGCTTCACGACTCGGAAGGCGCCGCTGAG
>DASXNG010000046.1:0-2047 GCA_036495225.1 Galbitalea sp. | reverse complement strand
GAAGCTCGCGGAAAACTATCTCGTCGTCGGCATCGCGCCCACCGAGGGCATCGAGCTGCAGTTCAACACAAAAGTCCCCGGCCCGGCCGTGATGGCCAGCGGGGTCGAGATGAAGTTTCGCTACAAGGACTACTTCAAGGCTGAGCCCTCGACCGGCTATGAGACGCTGATCTATGACTGCATGATCGGCGACAATATCCTGTTCCAGCGCGCCGACGGCGTCGAAGCCGGCTGGCGGGCGGTGCAGCCCTTCCTCGACGCCTGGAAAAAGGCCGGCGCCGATGGCCTCCAGTTCTATCCGGCGGGCAGCGAGGGACCCGAAGGGGCGTTCGACCTGATGAAACGAGATGGCCGCAAATGGCGGACGCCTGACTCATGACACCCAGCGCGCTGATCGTGATGGGGGTGTCGGGTTCGGGCAAGAGCACGGTCGGGCAAACATTGGCGCAGCGCCTCGGCTGGCGATTCGAGGACGGTGACAAATTTCATCCTGCAAGCAATGTCGCCAAGATGCACGCGGGGATTCCCTTGACCGACGAGGATCGCCGGCCGTGGCTGAAGGCCATCGCGGACGAGATCGATCGGAGCTGCCAGGCGGGCGAGCCCGTTGTAATCGCCTGCTCCGCGCTGAAGCGCGCCTATCGCGACGTCCTCGTCCATGGACGACAAGACGTGCGAATCATCTATCTCAGGGGCGACCAGGCCTTGATCGCGCGCCGGCTCGCACAGCGGAAGGACCACTTCATGCCGCCCGCCCTCCTGGCCAGCCAGTTTCAGACCCTCGAGCCCCCCGGCGACGACGAAGCCGCCATCGCCGTGTCGATCGATGCGCCGGTCGACGCGATTGTCGACGATATCGCACGCCAATTGCTGCCTGCGCCTGCCGACAGCGCCTCCCCAACTGGACATTCCGCATGACCCGTATCGCGCTCGTCGTCTCCGACGTCGACGGCACCCTGCTGACCAAGGACAAGACCCTCACCGACGCCGCCAGGCACGCTGCGGGCCGGCTCCGCGAAGCCGGCATCGGTTTCACCATCACCTCGAGCCGTCCGACCATCGGCATGCGCTTCCTGATCGAGCCGCTGGCGATCGCCTTGCCGATTGGCGCGTTCAACGGCAGCGCGATCGTCGATCCGCAGATGAATCCGATCGAGCAGCATTTGATTCCGGTCACTGCAGCCGAGCGCAGCATCGACCTGCTGGACCGGTTCGGCGTCGACATCTGGCTGTTCACGCACGACACCTGGTTCACGCGCAACGGCCATGGCGAATATGTGCCGCACGAGGTGCGGGCGATCCGGACCAAGCCGACCATCCTGGACGACTTCGCGCCGCATGTGGCGCGGGCCTGCAAGATCGTCGGCGCCAGTTCGGATTTCGAGCTGCTGAAACGTTGCGAGGCCGAAATGCGCGACGTGCTGGGGGCGCAGGCCACCGCCGTGCGCTCGCAGAACTACTATCTCGATATCACCCCGCCGGGCTGCGACAAGGGCACCTTTGTCGCCGCGATGGCGCGGCGGCTCGGCATTTCCACCGATGCGGTCGCCACGATCGGGGACATGGAAAACGACGTCGCGATGTTCGCGATGAGCGGCCTGTCGATCGCGATGGGCAACGCCCATGACGGGATCAAGGCACAGGCCAAGCTGGCCACGGCCTCGAACGAGGAGGACGGATTTGCCAAGGCCATCGACATGATCCTGCAGCGCAACGCGGCAGGTTAGTGAGCGGCCGCAGCATCGGCAGTCGGCTCCCTCTCCCCGCTCGCGGGGCCGCGCGAGCAAAGCTCGCGCTGTGAGGGTTGGGGTTGAGGGGGAGTCTCCACGACCGACTTCGCGGAGAGTCCCCCTCACCCGGATCGCATCTGAAGATGCGATCCGACCTCTCCCCGCAAGCGGGGAGAGGTGAATAGCCTCGCTTTGGGCAAGTCCCTTGCTGTTCTTTCCGAAGCTGATTCATTGGCGAAACGGCTGGGATTGATGCATTCTCCCGACATGCAGTCTCCCGACATGCAGTCTCCCGCAACCATACGCTTCCGGCCCAT
>DASXNG010000045.1:0-6492 GCA_036495225.1 Galbitalea sp. | reverse complement strand
GCGGGAGTGCAGGAACAGACGCTTGACGTCCCGCCGGACGGCACACTCGCGTGGCTTCGCAGCTATCTGGTCACGAAATATGGCCCCGCGATGGTGGCGGCGATCAGCAATGGTTCCTTCCTGGTCGACGGCATCGCAAAGACGGACGACGACGCCCCGATCGGCGAGAAGGTCGACGTGCTCCCGCCTTTCGCGGGCGGCTAGAAGAACCTCCGGGGTCGCCGGAGCCTCAAAGACCGACCCACTCCGAAGTGCCGTCATCCAGGTGCTGGCGCTTCCATATCGGGGTGCGTGCTTTGATCTCGTCGACAAGCCGCTGGCATGCGGCAAACGCTTCCGCGCGATGCGGTGCGGCCGCGGCGGCCACGAGCGCGACGTCGCCTATGCCAAGTTCCCCGTATCGGTGCGCGGCGGCCGTGCGCAGGCCGGTTTCCGCCGATATCTGGACACACACCGAACGCAGGAATGCCTCGGCGTCTGGATGCGCCTGGTACTCGATTCCTCGCACGGCCTTTCCCCCGTCGTGGTCGCGGATGATGCCCTCGAACACCACGAGCGCGCCGTCGCTGTCGCTCAGCACTGCCCGCTCAACCGCGGCGCGGTCGAGCGGATCCGTCGTCACCCGAGCGTAGGGAACTGCAGTTCCGATCGGATCGGACACAGGTGCGTCAGCCATGATCGCGTCCGCGCAACTGATCGAGCAGGTGGGGCAGCAATGGGTCGAGCGCCTTCAGCCCATCGCGCACGCCGCCTGGGGACCCCGGGATGTTGACGACCAGCGTGTGCCCTGCGACCCCCGCGATTCCACGGCTGATCGCTGCGAGCGGGGTCGAACCCGACGCACGGATCGCGTCGGCGACACCGGGCAGTTCCCGGTCGAGCAGGATGCGCGTGGCTTCCGGGGTGTGATCGGTCGGCGATATGCCCGTGCCACCCGTCGTAATGACGACTTCGGGGGAGCGCGCGATGGCCTGTGCAAGCGCTGCGGGGAGGTCGGCGTCCGAGACGACTAGTACAGCGGCCGTGAGGCCATGTTCGACCAGCCAGTCGGCAATGACCGGACCGGTCGTGTCTTCGCGGTCGCCGGCCGCGGCACGAGTGGAAGAGACGAGCACGATCGCTTGTTGTGAATCCGCAGGCGACGCCTCGGGCTCATCCCGAGTCCAGACCCCGGCCTTGCCACCGGTCTTCTCGAGCAGTCGGATGTCGGTGATCGTTGCGCGTGGATCGACGGCCTTGACCATGTCGTGCAGCGTGAGACCGGCCACGGCGACCGCGGTGAGAGCCTCCATCTGCACGCCGGTGCGCGCGGTTACCGCGGCCGTCGCCCTGATCTCTATCGAGGTATCCGCAAATTCGAAGTCGACCGCCACGGAGTCGAGCGGAAGAGTGTGTGCGAGGGGAATCAACTCGTCGACGCGTTTCGCCGCAAGGATGCCGGCGATCCGCGCGGTGGCCAGTGCGTCTGCCTTGGGAAGGCCGTCGCGGCGCAAAAGCTCGACGACCTCCGCAGTGGTCTCGAGCCGTCCGCCAGCGACCGCCACACGATGCGTAATCGGCTTGGAGCCGACGTCGACCATGCGGGCCTTGCCGTCGGCATCGACATGGGTCAATTTAGCCACAGGACATCCACCTCGTCATTCTCGCGCACGCCGCCACTTCCCTCTGGAACAACGATGAGCAGTTCGGCCGTCGCGAGTGCGGCGACCAGGTGTGAGCCAGGTCCGGCGACCGTTACGACACGCCCATCCGTGGTTCGCCGACCGCGCTGGTATTGGCGCCGCGCCCGGTCGAAAAGATCGAAAGCGACGCCTGCGCGCTCTCGTGTCGAGATGGCGGGTGCGAGGCCCCCGATCTCTCGCAAGGCGGGTGCGGCGAACAGCTCGAAGGAGAGTTGTGAGCTCACGGGGTTGCCGGGGAAGCACAGTATGGGTACGCCTCGGTAACTGCCGTAGCCCTGGGGTCCGCCGGGTTGCATCGCAACCTTGCCGACCAGTACACCGAGCGGTTCGAGCGTCTCGCGGACGACTTCGTGTTCGCCCATCGAAACTCCACCACTCGTTACGATGAGCTCCGCACCCGCATCGAACGCGACATCCAGTTCGTAGAGAAACGCCGGGTGGTCGTCGCGAACGCGCGCCTGGTGCACGATCGTCGCTCCCGCGGCGGTTGCCGCGGCCGAGAGGGCAATCCCGTTGGAATCGAAGAGCTCACCGCTTCTCGGCGCCTCGCCGGGCGCGATGAGTTCGCTTCCTGTTGAAATGATGGCGACTCGCACCCGGGTACGAACCGGCACTCGATCGAGGCCCGCGGCCGCCAGCGCAGCGAGTTGGCGCGGGCCGAGGCGGGATGCGGCGGTCAACAGGATGCTGCCTGCCGCAAGGTCGCTCCCGGCCTCGCGAACGTAGCGGCCGGGGCTGCTCGCGGACAGTATCTCAACGGATTCGTCGCCCGGTCGAGTCTTCTCGACGGGAACAACTGCGTCCGCACCGGGAGGCATCGGTGCGCCGGTCATGATCCGCGCCGCCATGCCGGGTGGGAGCGGCTGAGGGTCGACCGGGCCAGCTGCGATCTCCGCTGCGACAACGGGGAGCAGCACCGGCACCGATGCGACGTCGGCAGCGCGCACCGCGTATCCGTCCATCTGCGCGTTCCGAAACAGCGGCATCGGCACGGGAGAGACCACGTCATCGGCCAGCACTCGATCGAGCGCTTGCTCCAGTTGCAGGGTCTCGAGGCTTCGCACGCGCAGCGGGGCAAGCAACAGCGCGAGCGCGTTGACGTGCTCCTCGACGCTATGCCGGAATGCAGCCTCTCCTGGCATCAATACCGCCGGAGCGCCGGGTCGATCTCGCGACTCCACGCGTCGATGCCACCGGCGAGGTGGCTCGCATCGACGAACCCGCTTTGTCGCAGGAAGGAGAGTGCCTGGGCAGAACGCATTCCGAGGTGACAGTAGATCACCGTGGTCGCGGTGGGATCCAACTCGATGTGGCGGGATGCCAACTCAGCGAGTGGAATGAGAACGGAACCCGGGATCTGCGCCTGCTCGGCCTCCCAGGGTTCGCGCACGTCAAGCAGCACGACCGGCTCGTCGCGCTCGAGCAGCGTTTTCAGTTGAAGCGGACTGAGGGCCTCTTGGCCACCGGTCGCCTTCGCGGTCGGCGGTCGACTGGACCCCTCTGCCCGGTGATATTCCAACTCGCGGATCCTGCCGTCGCGGGCGTCGAAGTAGACGACACGGCCAACGAGGGGCTCGCCGGATTGGGTGAGCAACTTCAGGACCTCACTGGCCATGATGCCGCCAATGACCGTGCATACGCTCGGCAAGACTCCAACGGTCGCGCAAGTGGCGCCATCCGCGGATGGCTCAGTGGGGAACAGGTCGCGATAGTCGACGCCATGAGCGTCCCACGCCACGCCGACCTGTCCGGTCCAGCCGAGCGCATTGCCCCACACGAGCGGCACGCCCGCCGCCGCAGCCGCGTCATTCGCGAGGTACCTCGTCGCCGAGTTGTCGCTCGCGTCCACGATGAGGTCGGCATCCTCCGTCAAGGGCTCCGCGTTTCCGGAATCGAACCGCACTGGCCGCGCCGTGATTTCCGCATCCGGAGCGAGACGATTCAGCACTCTCGTCGCGACCTCCGCCTTCGACTGCCCAACGTCGGCAAGAGAGTACAGCGTCTGGCGGTGCAGGTTTGACTCGTCAACGGTGTCGTCGTCGACAATCGTGATGCTCCCAATTCCCGAAGCAGCGAGCGTGGGCAGGACTGCGCTGCCGAGGCCGCCGGCACCGACGACAAGCACGCGCGCTGCCGCCAGGCGTGTCTGACCCTCGATGCCGAATCCGGCGAGCGCACGCTGCCGAGCGAAACGAAGCGAGGCGGCGTCGATGCTCACCAGGTCATTCTTTCAGAGGCGGCGATTCTTCGCCCGCGTCGACCGCGAGTGCGTGAGTAGGGTTATGGCGGAGCAACCCGAATGGATCAACGTGCAGTCGCCGCTGTTGTAACCGATCCTCGCCGTGCCGCGGACACACCCCGATTCGTCACCGATCGGCGGCGATGGCTGCAGCTCGCGCTCGCGGCGATCTGGATCATTGACGGCCTCCTGCAGTGCCAGACGTTCATGTTCACGCCTAGCTTCGCGAAAAACTTCCTGGGGGTAGGCGGGGGAGGCGATCCCGCCTGGGTCACCGCCTCCATCCACTGGGCATGGGGCATCGTCGCGGCGTCCCCGGTTCTCGGCAATGCGGCGTTCGCGACGCTGCAACTCGCGCTCGGGTTCGCGATCTCCTGGCGACCGGCAGTCAAGGTCGGGCTCGCCGCCTCAATCGTCTGGTCCCTGGTGGTCTGGTGGTTCGGCGAGGATCTCGGCGGCCTGCTGAGCGGCCACGCCGGTGCCCTCTCGGGGGCACCGGGAGCCGTGTTGCTGTACGCCATACTCGCCGTGTTGCTGTGGCCGACGGGGCGCGACACGTCAACCACCTTCGTCGCCGCACAGTCGCTCGGGTTGCGTACCGCGAAGGTGGTCTGGCTGGTTCTCTGGGTGGGGCTCGCGTCCCTGAACATTCAGCCGGCAAACCTCAGCGCGGATGCCGTCCACTCGATGGTGGCTGGGATGGGGGAGCGCCAACCTGGCTGGGTCGCCGGTCTGGTCAACGGATTCGCTGCCCTCAGCGCCCACCACGGGGCGGGCCTGAACATCGCGGGCGCGGTTGTCCTGGCGCTTATCGGTGTCGGGATATTCCTCCCCGTTCGCTGGATTGGCGTCGTTGTCGTCGCTGCCATCGTGGTCTCGGCGTTTATCTGGGTCATTGGGCAGGCACTGGGGGAGGTCTTCGGGGGCGAGTCAACCGACATCAATTCAGGGCCGCTTCTCGCACTCATCGCGCTCGCATATTGGCCATCGCGGCCGCCGGCAGTCCCGGCCCAAACGGCAGGAGCGAAGCCATGATCGGCCCGATCTGGCTCGCGACGATTATTGGCGTGCTCATGATCGTCGCGGCCGTGGTCGCCATGGTCAGGATCGTCGTCGCGTGGCGCGCGCGGAGGGCGTCCGACTTCGAGGTCGACATCCACAATGTCGTCATGGGCATCACCATGGCTGGCATGCTCATCCCTTCGCTACTGATTGTCACCGCCGGGCCATCGACTGTCGCCTGGCTCATTGTCTGGATCCTCATCACCGCCTGGTTCGCGGTCAGCGTGATCCGCGACGCCTCCCGTCGCGCGGCCGGTCACCGCTTCACTGGGCACCACCTTCCACACCTTGTGATGTCTGGGGCGATGATCTACACGCTCGTCGCGATGGCTGGCAGCAGTGGTACGGCTGCGGTCGCCGGGATGTCTGGTGTGGATTCCGCAGAGACCCTGGTCTTTCTGCCGACCCTCGACTTTGCGTTCGTCATCTTCATGGCCGGGTATGCCGTGCTTGTCGTCGACCGGCTGCCGTTGATCGCCGTCGTCGGGATGGGTGCTCTTTACAACTTCGGCAGGCCGACCGGCGCCGTTGTGCCGCTCGCCCCGCGGACAGCGGCCGCAACCAACATCGTCATGGCTGTCGCGATGGGGTACATGCTCACCATGTTTTTCGTCTAGCCGCGAAGATCGACGTCGGTGGTCACTGGCAAGATGATGAAGTGACTCGCCGTGGCATCATCCTGTTCCTCATTCTGGGTATCGCGTGGGGTGTGCCATACGTGCTGATCAAGATCGCGGTCACCGAGCTTTCGCCAGAGATGATCGTGCTGTCGCGTTCCGCGATCGCAGCAGTCATCCTGATCCCACTCGCTTTGGCGCGAGGGGAGGTGCGATCGGTGCTCAGGCACTGGCGGCCGCTGCTGGCGTACACCCTCATTGAGCTCATTCTGCCGTGGTTCTTCCTAACGACCGCCGAGCAGCGGCTCCCCAGCTCGACCGCGGGCCTGCTGCTCGCGGCGGTTCCCCTGGTGAGCGTCGGGGCTGCCGTCGTGCTGCGTCGATCCGAGAGATTCACCGCGACGAACTGGGTCGGCATCCTGCTCGGGATGGCGGGAGTTGCGACGCTCGTCGGTTTCGACGTTGCCGGCTCGGACCTCATCGCCGTCGGGCAGATCGCCGTGACCGTGGTCGGATACGCGACGGCCCCCATCATCGTGGCCAAGTGGATGGGGGACGTGCCCGGTATCGGACTTGCCGGGCTGTCTCTCGGAATAACCGCGCTCGTATACGCGCCGGCCGTCGCGCTGACCGGAACCTGGCCCACCGCCGTCCCGTCTGTTCCGGTGCTCGTGTCGGTGCTCATCCTCGCGCTTGTGTGCAGCGCCCTGGCCTTCGTCGTTCTCTTCGCTCTCATCGGGGAGATCGGCCCGGTGCGCGCAACCGCTGTGACCTACGTCAATCCCGCCGTGGCGATCGTTGCTGGCGCCGTGCTTCTCGGCGAGCGGGTGACGGTGTGGACCATCGTGGGCTTCGTACTCGTGATCGCCGGTTCCTGGCTGGTGACGCGGCA
>DASXNG010000044.1:0-25988 GCA_036495225.1 Galbitalea sp. | reverse complement strand
CGTGTTCTGGATCTTCCCGTTCATCCAGCCGTTTGTTTCGCCGCCCCCGCCGGAGACGGTCGGCAACTAGCTAGTTTCCGGTGCACACCGTGATTGTCAGTGAAATGCCCTGCGGTTGCTCGCCCCGCGCGGATTGGGCCGAAACGCCCTTACTGGACGGACAGGTGGAGTCGCCGTTCACCCCGTAGTTGATGTGCAGAGCGTTGAGCTTCGTTGCTGCGTCGCTGCTCGACAGGCCGACGACGACGGGTATGTTGATCCGCCCGGTCGAAGTGACGAGGTTGACCTTATCGCCGACGTGACCCGGGCTGCCGGAAGCCGGATCAGAACTGATGATCGCACCCTTGGGCACGGTCGCGGAGTCTTGGGCGGTCACCGTGCCCAGGGTGAGTCCGAGCTGCTTCAGTTGGGTGGTGGCTTCCGCGACGCTCAGTCCGCTGAGAGGCGGAATGCTGAATGAAGCCGGGCCAATCGAAACGCTGACAACAACAACCTGTTGTGGTGCGACTCGTTCGCCCGCAGGCGGACTGGTACTGATGACCTTCCCGGCCTCAACCTTTGCGTTCGTGACCGTGGTTTCCTGCGGTATCAGGTTCTTCTTCTTGAGCACGGCCGCCGCCTGATCGTAGCTCTGCCCCTTGACGTCCGGTACAACCACCGAGAGACCGCTGTCGATTCCGGTGGGGTCCTTCGGAAGCAGGGTGATCCACAGCACGACGGCAACCACAATGACAACGACCAACGCGATGCCAGCCCAAATCCAGGCGACCGGCGGCCGCTGTTGAGTTCGCGATGCTCGCGATTCCTGGTCGATTGTGAGTTGCCGCAGCGCCGCGTCCGAACCGGCGGTCATCGTGGGGTTTACGCCGAACAGCGTCGCGTTGAAGTCATTGGGTGCGACCGTCTTGTGAGTGACCGGCGCCACCCCGGCGCCAGCCGCCTCGACTTCCTCGCGGAACTCGGTCGCGCTTTGATAGCGGGCAAACCGATCCTTGGCCAGCGCGTGCGCAACCACGTGATCGAGCACTGGCGAAACTGCGGGGTTGATGCTGCTGGGCGCAACGGGCACCTGATTGACGTGCTGGTATGCGACTGCGACCGGGTTCTCGCCGCGGAACGGCGGCCGCCCGGTGAGCATTTCGAACAGCACGACGCCGGTCGCATAAAGGTCGGTTCGCGCGTCCACGGACTCGCCGCGGGCCTGTTCTGGCGAAAAATACTGGGCGGTGCCGACGATCGCGCTCGTTTCGGCGATGGTAGCGGATGATTCGGAGACGGCGCGTGCAATTCCGAAGTCCATCACTTTGACCTGGCCGTTCGCCGCGATCATGATGTTGCCGGGCTTGATATCGCGGTGCACGACGCCGGCACGATGTGAGTACTCCAGAGCGGTGAGCACCTGGCTGATGATGCGCACGGCTTCCTGCGCGGGCAGCGGACCTTCTGCTATGAGGTCCTTTAACAGACGTCCGTCCACGTACTCCATGACGATGAACGGAATCTGCGCCTCGTTGCCGTTCGGATCGATGACGGTCTCTTCGCCAGCATCGAAGATCCTGACGATCGTCGGATGCGCCATCTTGGCGGCATCCTGAGCCTCCCGACGAAAACGGGTGCGGAACGCCGGGTCGTTGGCGAGTGTTGGTTTGAGGAGCTTGATGGCGACACGGCGACCGAGGCGGGCGTCCGTGCCGATGCGTACGTCAGCCATGCCGCCACGCCCGAGCAGCTCACCGATCTCGTAGCGACCCGCGAGCAGGCGCACGCGCTGGTTAACGTTGTCTGTCACGATGCCTCTCCACTGTGTTGCCCCCCGGTGCCAAATCGAGTGTAACCGGTGGAAACTTGGAGCAAATCAGCCGCCAGACTGAACTCTTAGGTAATTGGCATGTTCAGCGCGGGCGACGGACTCGACGTCACTTGTGCCGAGCCGGTGCCGCACAACGCCGTATAGGTCACCGAAGTGGTGCCCGTGGTGCCCGTCGTGATCGATTCTCCGGCCTCTGCTGGGGTGATCGGATTTGACTCGGAAGCGACACCGTTGGTGACGGAAACGTTGTATCCGGCGAGTGGAAGGTCACTCGGACATCCCGAGTATGCGGGCCAACTGACGTCATACGCGGTGCTCGCGGCGAACGGCGGACCGCCGGCCGCGGTGGGCGCGGAGGGAGCGGGAGGAGTCGGGAGCGCCGTGTAGAAGCTCACCGTGACGACCGTGCCAGGGTTGAGCGGGCCCGTCGGGTTAACGTCTTCCGCGGTGCCGACCTGAGCAGCGGATGTCGCCGGGTCGCCATCAATGGCCTTGAACCCGAGTCCGAGGCTGGAGAGTTTCGTCGCGCAGTAGCTCTTGGTGTGACCCTGGAGATCGCTCGCGGCCAGGTTCACCGTGGTGGGAGTCGGGGTCGGCGTGACCGTCGGTGTTTGGGTCGGCGTTCCCGAGGGGCTGCCCGTCGGCGCCGGGTTTGGGTGCGCGATGAGAGCGATGATGATGCCGATGAGCACGACGAGAAGCAGGGCGATCAAGGCGATGAGCGGCCACGTCCACGGGTTGCGACGTTTCTCCGGCACCGGACCGGTCTCAGTCGTAGTCGACGGCAGAACCCGCGTGGCGGTGGTGGGGTTGCCGTAGTTGGCGCCCGCAGCCGAAGCAAGTGAGGCCGTGCCGATGATTCCGGGCACTGCGGCTGCGGCCGCGGCAACGTCTCCGCGTCGCAATGCCTGGGCGGCGCGCGCGAGGTGCGCAGCAGACGCCGGTCGATCTGCCGGACTCTTGGCAATGCAGGAATAGACGAGATTGCGCACGGGCTCCGAAATCGTCGCAGGCAGTTCAGGCGGCGTCTCGTTGATCTGCGCCATCGCAATTGCAACTTGCGATTCGCCGGTAAATGGACGGCGACCGGCAAGCGCCTCGTATGCGACGATGCCGAGTGAGTAGATGTCGGTGGTCGGAGATGCGGGATGTCCGCTGGCCTGCTCAGGCGACAGGTACTGCACGGTCCCCATGACCTGCCCGGTTGCGGTCAGTGGAACCTGGTCGGCGATGCGTGCGATTCCGAAGTCGGTGATTTTGACCCGGCCATCCGGAGTGATCAGCAGGTTCCCTGGCTTGATGTCCCGGTGAACGAGTCCCGCCGAGTGGGCGGCGTGCAGTGCGTTCGCGGTTTGCGCGACGATGTCGAGTACTCGATCGGCGGAGAGCACACGCTCCCGCTCAAGGATCGTGGAGAGCGCCTCGCCCGGAACCAGCTCCATGACGAGAAATGCGCTGCCGTCCTCTTCTCCGTAGTCGAAGACGTTCGCGATGCCCTCGTGGTTGACGAGCGCTGCGTGCCTTGCTTCGGCACGGAAGCGCTCGAGAAAGCCGGGGTCGCCGAGGTATTCGTCTTTCAAGATCTTGATGGCGACGGTGCGGCCGATGACGAGGTCAGTTGCCTGCCACACCTCACCCATTCCGCCGATGGCGACACGGCTCGACAGCTGGTACCTGCCGCCGAAAGTGAGCCCGCTGGTGGGTCTCATTTGTTTAGCACCGCCTCAATGACTTGTCTGCCGATCGGCGCGGCAATCTGGTTGCCAACGGCATCCTGTCCGTGTCCTCCGCCGTTTTCGATGACGACCGCGACGACGACTTGCGGATTGTCTGCTGGGGCGAATCCCGTGAACCAGAGTGTGTATGGATCGTTGACGCCGTTCTGTGCTGTACCGGTCTTTCCCGCCACCTGAACGCCTTCTATTCTCGCATTGCTCGCCGCGCCGTTTTGGACACTCGAGACCATCATGTCGCGGACCGCACTCGCAGTGCTTTGGCTGATGGGCGTGCCGTAAACGGTCGGCTTCAGCTGCATCTGCTCTTGGAGATCCGGCTCGATGATCTTCTTGATCAGGGTGGGCTGCATCTCCACGCCGCCGTTGCCGATCGCTGCAGAATCGAGTGCAATCTGCATCGGAGTGACCATCACGTCGTCCTGACCGAATGCCGAGAGCATGACGTGTGGCAGGTCCTGTCCGGTCGGATAGATGCTCGGCGTCACATCGAATCCGCCAGCAGCGAGGGCAAATGGCTTACCGAAACCGAACCGAGTTGCGTACTCCGAGATTGTCGCCTCACCGAGCGCCGCGCCAAGCTGCGCCATCGGGATGTTGCAGCTCAGACGAATTGCGGTCGCGATGGATGCCGTGGCTCCCGGTCCGCACGGCAGATTGGTCGAATTGTGGATGTAGGACGACGAGAGCGGGAGCTTGAGCGCGGCCGGGTTGGGAAAGCTGCTGTTTGCCGTGTACTTGCCGCTATCGATCGCAGCCGAGGCGACCACGGGCTTGAAGACTGAGCCGGGGTGGTAAAGGTTGCCTGCGACAGCGCGGTTGGTGAGCGGCGTGTTCGGCGCCTTCTTCAGCGCGTTGTACTGCGCGAAGAATTTCGCCGACGAGTGAACCGAGAGCGTGTTGGGGTCATACGAGGGCTTGGAAACCATCGCGAGGATGGCGCCGGTCTTCGGATCCATGGCCACGACCGCACCGATGTTGCTGCCGAGCGCGTCCCAGGCGACCTGCTGCACTTTCGGGTCGATGGTCAACTCGACCGATGCGCCCTTCTGCGTTTGCCCGGTCACGATGCGGGAGAGCTTGGTGAGGAACTGGTCGTTTGCGGTGCCACTGAGGTACTGGTTCATGGCACCTTCGATGCCGGGGTTCGCCTGGTTGAACGTGAAGTAGCCGGTGACCGGGGCGTAGACGTCCGGTCGCGTGTAGACGCGCTGGTACTTGTAGATGTCGTTCGAAGGCACCGATTTTGCGAGGATCCCGCCGTCGGCGTCGAGAATCTCACCGCGCTGTGCCGAGTAGCTGTCATCCAGCACCCGAACGTTTCGCGGGTCGGCTTTCAGCTGATCGACCGACGCGACCTGAATGATCGTGCTCGAGGTGAACAGCGCCAGGAACATCAGCAACACGACCGTGCCGACGCGACGCAGTTGGCGACTCATGAGAGCACCACCATCCTTGGTCCAGTTCTCACGGTGTCCGACAACCTCAGTAGCAGCGCCGCAATAATCCAGTTGGCGACGAGCGACGAGCCGCCCGCCGCGAGAAACGGGGTGGTAAGTCCGGTCAACGGGATCACCCTGGTCACCCCGCCGATCACGATGAAAACCTGAAGGCCGATGACGAATGCCAGGCCAACGCTGAGGAGCCGGACGAAGTCATCCTGTCCGGCGAATCCAATTCGAAGGCCGCGCGACACGAACAGAAGGTAAAGCGCGAGGATAGCGAAAATGCCTACGAGTCCAAGTTCCTCGCCCAGCGAAGAAAAGATGAAGTCGCTGTTGGCGAGCGGCGTCTTTTGTGGTGCACCCAGGCCGAAGCCGGTTCCGATTAGCCCGCCGTGTGCGAGGCCGAAGATGCCCTGCACGAGTTGATAGCTCCCGCCCTGGGCGTTGTAGTTCGAGTTGCTGAACGCGTTCAGCCAGGAGTCGACCCGACCGTGAACGTAGGAGAGCGCAAAGTTGGCAATGACAGCGCCAGCGAAGAACAGCGCGAGACCCAGGACGATCCAGCTCGCACGCCCGGTGGCGACGTACAGCATGACGAGGAAGAGCCCGAAGTACAGGAGCGAGGTACCGAGGTCCTTCTGAAAGATGAGGACGATCATGGATGCCGCGAAAACCACAAGTATCGGCCCGAGGTCACGCGCCCGCGGGAACGTCATGCCGAGCACTTTGCGGCCGACCATCGAAAGTGAGTCGCGTGCGGTCACCAGATAGCCGGCGAAGAAGATTGCGAGGGCCACCTTGGCGAGTTCGCCCGGCTGAAACGAGAAGGGACCAATTCCGATCCAGACCTGTGCGCCGTTGATGGATCGCCCGATGCCCGGAAGCATCGGTAGCAGGAGCAGGGCGATGCCAACGAACATCGCGATGTAGCGATATCGCTGCAATACCCGGTAGTTGCGAACCAGGACGAGCACGATCGTGGCGATCACGATCGCCATGCCCGTCCACACGATCTGTCGGATCCCGGCGCTGCCCCAGCCGCTCGCCTTCGTCGCCAGGTCGATGCGATAGATCTCCGCGATACCGATGCCGTTCAGGACGGTTGCGATCGGCAGGATGAACGGGTCCGCCTCCGGCGCAACGACACGCAGCACGACGTGCATGATGAGGGCGAGGGCCGCGAGCCCCGCCGCCAGGATCAGCACCTGCGGCTCGACGTGGCCGAGTGCCCCGAGCTGCACAAGTACCAGCGCGAACGCGACCACGGCGCATGCGAAGATCAACAGTCCCAGCTCGAGGTTGCGTAGCCGGGCGGGCACGCGCAGCCTCAGGCGGATGGTGTTCGTGAACGTGGCTCGCTGCCCGGCCGGAGGGGGATCCGGCTGGAGCGGTACCGGCTTCGTGCTACTCGTTGCTGGCATTCTGCAACCGATCCACGATCTGTTGTGCGAGGTTCAGGCTGTCCGCGCTGATGGTTGCCTCGACCTGCGAGCGATTGAACGCCGGCAGATCGGTGAGTGCGATCGTGGTCTTTTCGTAAACGCTGTGCAGACTGATTGGGCCAATGCTCTGCTGTACGCCACGGTAGATGGCCACATCGCCGTTGTCTGCGCCAACGTAGTAGCGCGACTGTGTCCAGCTGTACGCAGCGACCACCGCGGCGACGACAACTATCACGGCAACGATGATCGAGACCAGCCAAAGGACCCGGCGGCGCCTGGCGCGCCTGCGGTCCTCCAGGATCAACTCGTCGAGGTAATCTTCCGACTCGGGTTCGAAGTGGCTGGGGTCGGGTTGCGTCGCCTTCAATGGGTGCAGCAAGAGCGTCGGCAGGCGCAGCGCCCGCCTGGCGCTGTCGCTGTCGAAGGACAGCGGGCTAGCGGCCGAACCAACGGTGACCGGTGGAACGTGGGACGAATTCGCGGTCTCGTCAATGTCGACCACGACGACGGTCACATTGTCTGGAGCGCCCTGGTCGAGGCTCTCTTTGACGAGACGCTCGGCCGCTTCGGTCGCGCCCGGGACAGTTTCGAGAACGTGCTCCATCTTGTCGTCAGACACATAGCTCGACAGGCCGTCCGAGCAGATCATCCAACGGTCGCCCGGTGCGGTCTCAAATACGCTCGTGTCGATCTCGGGAGCAGCGTCCACGTCGCCCAATACCCGCATGAGCACCGAACGCCGCGGGTGCACCGCAGCCTCTTCCGGCGTGATTCGACCCGAGTCGACCAGCCGTTGCACGAATGTGTGGTCCGAGGTGATCTGTTCCAGCTTCTTGCCGCGATACCGGTAGATGCGGGAGTCACCGATGTGCGCGATCGCGACTTGATTGTCAACCCGGATCAACCCGCTGACCGTCGTACCCATACCGGTCAGTTCGTTGTGCTCGAACACCGTCTCGGCGAGAAGCGAATTCGCCGCGATCAGCGCTGACTGCAGCGCGAACACGGCGTCGTGCGCCGACGTGTACTGGCGGTCGATTTCGGAGACGCGGCGGATGGCGATAGCCGACGCTACGTCGCCACCGGCGTGACCGCCCATGCCGTCAGCGACGACGAAGAGGTACTGGCCGGCGTACCCGCTGTCCTGGTTATTTGCGCGGATCTTGCCGACATGTGAGACGGCTGCGCTCTTGTCACTATCCGGCATCGGCTACCGTCGCAGTTCGAACGTCGTGGTGCCGATGGAGACCGGAGTGTTAAGAGGAACAGGGGTCGGCAGCGTGACGCGAACTCCGTCGAGGAAGGTGCCGTTCGTCGAGTCGAGATCCTGCACCACCCACCCATCGTTCCAGAGCATGAGCCTTGCGTGGTGCGTTGAGGTGTAGTCGTCGCGAATGACCAGGCCGGATTCGCTCGAACGACCGATGGCGAGCTGCTCACTTGGCAGTTCGATTTCGAGCCCCTCCTTGGGCCCGGATGTGATGACAAGGCGGGTAGCGACGGCAGGGCCGCCAGCCTGGGGCTTCGCTGTGGCGGTCGCAGTAGTCGGAGCGGTTGGTGTCGCGTTGGGTCGTTCTACCGGCTCCGTGACCGCAGCCGGGGCGAGAGGCGGCGTGCTGGCAACGGCCGCTGAAGCGAACGGGGAAGCGACATCCGATCCCTGTCGACGTGTGCGCTGGCCGAAGAGGTCGCTCCGCAGCGAGTACACGATGATAAAGACGAAGATCCAGAGGACGGCGAGGAACGCGAGACGAAGGATCAGCAGTGTTAGTTCGCTCATCGGGCGTTCCGACCCTTGTTCGCGCGCAGGTCAGAACTCTGTCCCGTGGCGGTATCGGGTTCGGCCGATTGGGCAAGCACGCGGAAAACAATACGGGTACGGCCGATCTCAATGACGGAATCGGGTTCGAGTGGCGCTTTGACGACAGAAACTCCGTTTAGCTTGGACCCGTTCGTTGACCCGAGGTCTTTCACCTGGCCTCGCGTGCCATCCCACAGGATCTCAACGTGCTTTCGGGAAATGCCAGTGTCGTCGACCGTAATGTCGGCATCGGACCCTCGTCCGATGATCGTGCGCGATGTGGTGATCTGGTGGCGCTTGCCGTTGATATCGAGCACGGGAGTCCAGGCGACTGCGCCCTTCACGTTCACCGAATCGATGTCGAGTGCACCCTGGCCGAGCTTCTCGTCCGGCTTCAGCGAGATCGAGATTCCCCCGGCGAACGAGTAGTGCTGCGTGGTCGCGTGTTGTTCTACCTGCTGGATGAACTCGTCGATGAGCGCGGCGCCGAGCTCAGACATTCGCGTGTAGTCGGCCGTATTCAGGCGCACGGTGAACTTGTTCGGAACGAGAATGCGGTCGCGCGCGACTACCACCGCCTTGGTGTCGAGTTCGCGTTTGAGCGCACTGGTGATCTCGACCGGCTGCAGCCCGCTCCGAAAGGTCTTGGCGAAGGCACCGTTGACTGCCCGCTCAAGACCACGTTCGAAGTTGTCCAGAAGGCCCAATGATCTCCCCGTCGCAGCGCTGATGCTTACGTTCTGATGTTAGTGCGCGACTCTCGCGATTGGCTCAGAGCTTGGCGTGAGGCCAAGACGGTTGCATTTCGGTGGTTGAGTAGCCGCCAGGTCCCTGAGGTTCTCGAAGGGCTGGGGGTCGAACAGCCGTGTTCCGAGGCGCGAACTAGCGGATGTGACCTCCCGGCTGGTCCGTGCTAATCTCGCTGAGTTGACGACACGTCGTCGACCGGTGAGCGCGAGTGGCGAAATTGGCAGACGCGCACGGTTCAGGTCCGTGTGCCCGTGAGGGCATGGGGGTTCAAGTCCCCCCTCGCGCACCAAAGAAAATAAGGCGTCCCGCAAAGGGGCGCCTTCTTTTCTTTGTTCGTGAGGGTGCCGCGCGAACCCTTCGTGGGCCCCGACCGGCGCAGTCCGAAATCTCGCGCAGCGATATTTCGGCGGCTCGGTTGGGAGTCAAGTCCCCCCTCGCGCACCAATCTCTTGAGCCGCGACATCCTCCTCGTCGGCTCCCGTCGGAGTGTCGGCAGTCTGATTTGAGGATGCTCGAGATTCTCTTCGCCAAAGCGCCCGCCTCCCCCATCGGCTGATCGGCGTCTCAAAGAATTGGAAGGACAGCATCGCGAGCCCCACGGTTCCGACTGCAGCGATGATGACAACCAGCCAGGTCTGCGCAATGAACTGTTGGAGGTACGGGATGAGCCAGCGGTGAATCAGGTAGATGCCGAAGGAGATCTGCCCGAGGTACACGATGGGGCGAAACGACATGGCGGTTGCGACTCTCGTGCCGCTCCACGCGATGGTAGCCGCCAGCACGCAACCGAAGAAGATCACCGATGCTGACAGCGTGATCGTCATGTGGGGAGTCGTCGGAAACGGGAACGCCCAGTATGCGCCGAGGAAAACCAGTGCCATGATGCCGGCAGCGATGGTCAGCAGACGACGATGTGCCTGAAACAATTGCACTCCCCATTGCTGCTGCGCCAGAGCGATCGCCGCGCCGAGAGCGAGGCCATCGGCGCGGGCGGGAAGCATCGAGTAGGCGGAGGCCCACCCGAACGTCTCGGTGAGCCCGAGCCGCACGAACGGAGCCGCGACGATGATCACGCCGATCAGAATCCAGCGCATTTTCAGCGACCGCACGAAGAACAGCAACAAGGGCCAGAGCAGGTAGAACTGCTCTTCCACCGCTAGCGACCAGAGGTGTGCGAGAGGTCCCAGAGTGCCGACGCCAGGCGAGCTGTAACCGAAGTTGCCGAGAAAGACGACAGCCCAGGGCACCATTGGCATTGCTGCGGCGCCCATGAAGATCACGGCGAGCAGGATGTTCAGGTAGTAGGCCGGGAAGATGCGCAGCACGCGTCGGCCGTAGAAGTTCGAGAAGTAGCCATTACCTGGCTCAGACCGGATGAGGCCGCCCGAGATGAGGAAGCCGGACAGCAGAAAGAACATGTCGACGCCGGAGCGCCCCAGCCAGATACCTCCCGGTATCGCGTGCTGGAAAAACACGAGCGTCACGGCAACGAACCGCAGGGTATCGAGCGGCAGGTATCGGTGCTTCGTCTCGACCATCTGCACCGAATGACAGTAACAGAGGGGCGATTTGCGCTAGCGGCGGGCTGAACGTGCAGGTACGTCAGGCAACCGCATGGCGCGATCGGCTCATGATCGCGAGACCGACGCTCGCAATCAGCCCGAAAACTGCTGGGACGATGAAAACGAGCGGCAGGCCAACCATGCCTACTCCTATGCTCCCGGCCACCCCGCCCAGTGCGCTCGCAACAGCAGTCGAACTCAGGAAGATGGCTGACGCCGTCGCGACGGCATGCGGAAGAAGCCGTTGAGCGACGACAATCCCAAGCCCGGCAAAAATGCCCCACACCGCGCCCATGAAAATCTGGCCGGCGAACATCCCGGCAGCGCTGCTCGTGAGAGCGAAGCAGAGATTGGCGGCGACCCCGAAAAGTGCGCCGACGATCATCAGGTGCATGATGCCGACACGTCGCGCCACGATCACCGCTATCGGCATCAGAGCGAGTTCGATGAGCGGTTGAATGCCGATGACAGCCCCGCTGATGACGGCGGGAAGGTGAAGGTCATCGCGCATGTAGATGGAGAGGTACCCGTATTTGATCGGCTCTCCCGCATACACGAGCGCGTACAGGCCGGCGAAAGCGAGGAGAGGCAGCATCACGCGAAACCCGCGAGTCCGGACGACGTGTTCGGACTCCAGCGAGGGCTCGTCGGCCGACTCGGAAGCGGGCAGCCGCGGGCCGCGTGAGAACCCGAGGGGGATGATCTGCGCCAACATGCAGAAAGCGGTGACGATGAGCATCGTCCGCGAACCGAATTCGGCCGCCAGGTAAAAGCCGAGAACAGGGCCGACGATCCATCCGGCAGTGAGGGCCATGCGAACGATCGAAATGACGCCATCGTTTGCGGCGTCGTGCGTCTGCTTCAGTTCGTCGTGGATTGCGGCGAACAACTGTGACGTGGCAGCTCCGGAGAACGCCAACACGACGGCGCTGATCACGAACGGGATCCACACCTGATTCGCGAAGGCCATGGCGAACCAACCGACAAATCCCGCCAGTGCGCAGAGTCGGAAGAGCCCCAACCGCTTTTTGGTCCGGTCAGACCGGGCGCCGATGAGATATCCAGCGACCGGCGCTGTGAGGCTCGTGAGGTAGTACAGTCCGGCCGTGGACAGTGATGCGTGAAGATCGTTGATCAGGAACAGCGTGATTTGTGGCGCTGCGGCCGAGGTGCCGAGTGCTGACAGAAACACCGCGATGGCGCCCCCACGATAGAGAGGGGAGCGCAATACCGCGCGAATCGCCGAGGGTCGCTCGACTACTGTGGGAGCGCTCTCACGGGTCATACGGCTATGTTAGTTCGACGTCAGTGAGCCGGTTAACTCGAGGTGACCGTGTACGTGCCGTCAGCGCATCCGGTGATGCTCCAGCCGCCCTGCACGGCGGTGGCGACGAGGTTTGAAACTCCGGTCGTAGAGAGAACGGGCTTGTCGCGGCCCGGGATCCAGACATCCAGTCCGCAACCGGAGTTCTTGGCGACGCCGGCGAGCTTGAGTTTCGGACCGGTCGCGGAGAGCGACGTGATGACCCCAGGCGCAGAGCGCGGGTACGCGCGGCTCAGAATCTTGAGCGCAATCGAGTTGGGCGCGGCGGGCTGGCCGGTCACGCAGTTGAGAACCATGAGACCGTTGCCGGTAGGGCCAATCCCATTTTGCGGGTCGCCGCAGGCCTGCTTCCAGACCCAGTACGCGCTACCAAGCATGTTCGCGTCCTCGGTACTGGCGTAGCGGGTCAGACTCCCCTTGAGGTAGTTGTCGTCTCCCCAGTAGCCGTACTCTCCTGACCACAGGGGCGCGTTGTACTCGGCCGCAACCCGCTTGGCCAGGGTGAACTGGCGTTCAAGGCTCACGATGGTCGGAATCCCGAGCGATCGGTCCATGGTGATCGACTCGGCGTAAAGGTGAGGAGAGAAGACGATGTTGTGATCGCTGGTGAAACCGGCCGTCGGGCCGGTGTCGAAGCCGAGACCGGACCAGAGGATGCTCGGCTCAACGAATACGATCTGCCGGGCTCCGGCCGTCCGGATTGCCTTGATTGCCCGGTCGTAGTACTGCCCGAGCAGGTAAGAGGTAGTGACCGGTGCGGTCTCTCCGAAACCCGGCTCGTTGAGCAGGTCGTATCCGGCTACCGTTGGGTCGTCCCTGAATATCCGCGCCAGTTTGCTCCAGGTGTCAACGAGCTGGGTCTGTATGCCGTCGGTGTTGAAGTAGAAGTTCTGGAAGGCGCGGTCGCCAGCTGGCGAAATGTCGCGGCCAGTGAACTGACAGCGCGGAGCCCCATCGGTGATTGTCGCCCACGCGGGTGCCCCGTCGTATCCCCACATCGGATCGGTGCCGGACCTGCATACCGTGCCATTGGGGGTCGCTGCGTTCGACCAACCGTCCTGGTGCATATCGAGCACGATGTAGATGCCGTGCAGCTTGGCCCAGCCAACCGCCTGAGTGATCTGCTGGAGGTATGCGGCATTGAATGTGCCACGAGTCGGCTCGAGCGTCGACCACGACAGGTTGAGCCGAACCACGTTGAAACCTTCGGCGGCCATGCCAGCGAAGTCGTCCTCAGTGAGCGGCCGAGTGGTGGGAACATCCGCGCGCGGTGCGTAGAAGTCCACGAGCTGGTTGACATTGACGCCGCGAAGCAGCACCTGGTTACCGTTGCCATCGGTGATGGTGGTGCCGTCTGCGCGGAGGAAGCCTGCCGTTGTTGAGGTCTTAACGGTCGCAGCGGTCGTTGCCGTGGCAGACGACGCCGCGGTCAGCGGCAGCACGACGGCGACCGCGAGCGCGACGACGAGTGCCGATGCAACTGCGATGCGCGGCGCTCGCGAAGTGCGCGCCGCGCGGATCCGATCCGTAGCGAGAGCAAGGAGCCCGACAACCCAGCCAAGGCATGCTCCGAAGGCCAGCCCGTCGGCCACGGTTACATACGCGGCCAGGAGCGGCCACATGTCGCCGCTCAGTCCGTCATCGAAGGCAAACGCGACGATCGCCTGGACGAGGCCGACCATTCCGCCCGCAACGAGCGCCGCGAGCCATCCGCCCAGCACGCCGGGAACACGCGAGCGCATCCACCGAAGGCAGAGCGTGGTTGCGGCTGCAATGAGCAGCATCGCGAGGATCATCGAGAGCGCGCCACGATCCGCTCGCGCAGCTGGCACTGCGGGAGCGTAGACCGCACCGGTCCACCAGAATCCGGCGAGCAACGGTGCGATGGCGGCAAAAATCACCGCGGGCGTCCATGCCCAGTGCGATGCGAATGACAGCCTGACGGACTTACCGCCGAGCCACTTGGTGAATCCAGCGACGATGAGTGCTCCGGGCACGGCTTTGGCGGTGACGAAGCCCGCCGCCCAACCGGCGACCGCCAGGTTCCAGGTCATCACGAATGTGGCAGCGGCCTGCGCCAGCAGCACAGCAAGCACGACGCCTGCAACTAAGGTCCAGAATCGATCACCCGCGCGGACGGCGACCCACCACACCACCGCGAGCAGCACGGGCACGAATGCGACGTAGGGGGCGAGAGGCCAAATGCCTGCCGCGAGCTGTGGCTGAGCCCCCGAGAAGCCGACGAGCGCGAGTAGACCAGTTGGATCGACAAACCCCTGTATCGCCAGCAGAACGAGCGTTGTGGACACTGCGACAACAGGGCGTCGAACCAACTTCATGACACTCCATCGTGAAAACAGCGCGGGTCGTAAGTGTGAAAAGCATTCACTACCAGTCAATGCATGTCAAGCGCTGACCTGCCGCCCACCACCCAGCGGTGCGGACTACGACTGCGGAAGGTCCTGACTGACCGCGCTGGCAAGGCGGCCTCGCGCGGCTTGCAGGTGCGCGCTCATCGCCGTGGCCGCAGCATCCGCATCGTGGCTGGCCACGGCATCCAGGACGGCCTGGTGTTCGAGCACAGTGTCGGTCGCGATCCCGGTCTCGTAGTACAGCCGATACAGCTGGGAGTGTGGGCGAATTCGCTCGAGAATGTCGACGATGAGGTCGACGCCTGAGGCGGAGGCAACAGCGAGGTGGAACGCGGCGTCTTGCGTCGCGAACTGCTTGTAGCTGTCGTAGCTCGCACCCTTCACAGGCTCTTCCATCTCCGAGATGAGATCCTCAAGGTTCCTTACCTGGGTTCGGGTTGCCCCTACCGCAGCCCACGAGGCTGCCGCAGGCTCGAGCAGTAGCCGCACACGGAACAGCTCATCGAACGATTTGGCATCCATGAGTGGCGCGACCGTGTAACCGTGATGGGCGCGCTTGACCACCAGACCGTCCGACTCGAGCCGAGCTAGTGCCTCCCGCACCGGAGTCGGCGAACATCCGAAGTCGCGCGCGAGCCCGTCGATCGAGAGTCGCGAACCAGGCTCCACCAGATTGTCCATGAGGCGCGACTTGATCAGCTCGTAGATTTCGTCCCCGAGCACGGTTCGACGTGGAATTCCGGCCGACACCCATGGTGATCCCGAAGCGGCATCGGACGAAGAAGACATTCCTACAGACTATATGAAGAACGATTTATGTTGAGCAATACGCAACGCCGTTTGCCCGAGTACAGCCCGACTAGCCGCCAAATAACTGAGAATCCTCGCTAAATGTCGCGATTTGACAGGTGCACGATTCCCCATAATCATAGATCAAATAGGAAATCCAACGAAGGGTTGTACTAAATGACACGCAAACGCATGGCAATTCAATTGGGCATGGGCGCTGCGCTCCTTGCACTTCTTGCCGGATGTTCGAGCACAACTGGATCAACGACGACCAGCTCAGCGGCACCGAAGAACATCGTGATCGGACTCTCCAACCAGACGATGGCCAGCACGTTCCCCGTTGGGCTCTCAAAGGGCGCGCAGGAGGAAGCGAAGAAGCTTGGCATCAAGGTCGTTGTTCTTGACTCGAAGGGCGACGTTCAGAAGCAGGGCAGCGACATGCAAGACCTCGTCGCCCAGAAGGTCAGTGGCATCCTGATTGTTCCGAACTCTCCAGGACCCGCCCAGGCCATGGTCGACCAGGCCGTCGCCGCTGGCATCCCCGTCGCGTCGGTGCACGGCACTGTTGGCACAGGCCCAACCGATGTTCCATATAGCAAGCTGTCGTTCACGATGAATGAGAGTGCAGCAGTGCTCGGCACAGAGGAGACGGCGCTCGCCGAGAAGGCGCTGCCCAATGGTGGCCAGGTCGCCATCATCACCGGCGCTGCCGGATTCCTCGAGAACACCACGTGGACCGCCGGTTTCAAGAGCGGCCTCGCGGCCAAGGGGGGCTTCCAGATCGTCGCAACCCAGCCCGGTGACTGGACTCCAGAGGCAGGCCAGGCCGCGTGCCAGGCAATCCTGAGCGCACACCCGGGCGTCAACCTGTTCTATGCCATCAGTGATGACATGGCCACGGGATGCGCGAAGGCCGTCGCCGCTGCGCACTCGAGCGCGAAGATCCTCGGCAACGGTGGCTCTGCCGCCGGTATCGCGGGCATCAAGGATGGCTCGATCTACGGTGACGTTTGCTACAAGCCGGTTGATGAGGGTGCGAAGGCAGTCGACACGCTGTACCAGCAGATCACTGGCAAGACCGTCGCGTCGCACAAGGTTCTGACCTACAACACGCCTGCGATCACACTGTCCAACGTCAACCAGTGCGTAGCTCAGTGGTAGTTGCTCCACCCTCGACGCTGGCGATTCGCGACATCACGAAGACCTATCCCGGGGGAACACAGGCGCTGCGAGGAGTTTCGCTCTCGCTGCGTGCCGGGGTAGTCCACGGATTAGTGGGAGCCAACGGTGCAGGAAAATCCACGCTCATCAAGATCATCGCAGGGGCCGAAAGGCCGACAACCGGTGACTTGGTGTGGCTTGGGCGCTCGACCGACTGGCGTCGCCCCGCGGATGCGCAATCCGCGGGCGTCGCCGTCGTACACCAGCAGAGTCCCGTCGTTCCCGCGCTGAGCGTTCTCGAGAACGTGTACCTCGGCAACGAAACGACGGTCCTCTGGAAACCGCAGGACCGCGTCGCACAGTTCGCCGAGCTGTGCGAACGAGTTGCCTTCGTAATCGACCCACACACCCTCGTTGCCGAGCTTTCCGTCGGCGATCGACAGATGGTGTCGATTCTCAGGGCACTCGCACAGAAACCTGCGCTCATGCTCCTCGATGAGCCCACGGCATCCATTTCACCGGCCGAACGCGCTGGCGTTCTCGGCGCTGCCCGCAGCCTCGCTGCCGCAGGGGTCGCCGTCGTCTTCGTCTCACATTTTCTGAACGAGGTCATGCAGATTTGCGACGAGGTGAGCGTGCTGCGGGACGGCGAACTTGTTGACGAGTTCGATCGCGACGGGATGTCGGTCGAGCGCATGGTCGCCGGAATTGTCGGCAAAAGGCTGCACTCGGTGGAGGCGGTCAAGCCGGCCCACGAAATCGGCGAGGTCGTGCTCGACGTTCGCGAGCTGCGGTCAACCAGCATGAGCTCGCCCGTGAGCCTGCAGGTTCGGCGCGGCGAGATCGTCGGTATCGCCGGTCTGCTCGGCTCAGGTCGCACCTCGCTGCTCAAGGCAATCTTCGGCGCCGATCGTCACGTCGCGGGGCAGGTCGTCGTCGACGGACATCCGCTCGCCGCGTCACCGCAGGCTGCCGTGAACGGCGGGGTCGCCTTCGTGCCGGAAGACCGCATGAGCCAGGGGCTCATCGGCGATTGGGAGATCTGGCGCAACACCTCGCTGGCCGATTCCCGCGAACTCTCGCGCCGCTTCGGACTGTTGGATGTCGTCAAGGAACGGGTGCTGGCGAGCCGAGCGCAACGAGAGCTCGCGATCGTGGCGCCGTCCGTCGACACAGCGGTCAAAGACCTCAGTGGCGGCAACGCCCAGAAGGTCGTGTTCGCGAAGTGGATCTACAAGACCCAGCACGTTCTGCTTCTCGATGAACCAACGGCGGGGGTGGATGTCGCAGGCAAAGCCGACCTCATCAAACTCATTCGCGACCTGGCCGAGCGTGGGATCGGCATCGTGGTCGTTCTCTCCGAATTCGAGGAGCTTCTCAGCCTCGTCGACCGGGTCGTGGTGCTACGGCACGGGGCGATCGAAACCGAATATTCCGCGGATGCCGTCACGGTAGCCGACCTGACCGCATCCGTTGGAGGACTTGCATGACCACCCAAGAACTGAAGCACGAAGAGGTGCAGACGGTCAGCGTCGGGGCGCGCCTGCGCTCGGCCAGCCAAAGCCTGCGACCGCAGCGTGCCGGCGTCGTTTATGCCCTAATACTGCTCGTGCTGATTCTCGTGATCACCACGATCGCGATCGGACAACCGCCGTACCTTTCTAGCACCAACATCTCGAACATCCTCGGCCAGGTCGCACCGGACGCGATCCTTGCAGTGTTCATGACGATTGTCCTGATTTCGGGAAACTTCGACCTCTCTGTCGCATCGGTCGCAGCACTGTCAGCCGCGATTGCACTCGAGACGATCGACACCATCGGCACGGTTCCGGCGATTCTGATCTCGCTCGCGGTCGGTGCCGTGGTGGGCTTCGCGAACGCGGTGCTCGTGCAGAAGGTCGGCGTCAACGCGTTCATCGTCACTCTCGGCGCTATGACCGCCGTGCGCGGTGTGGTGCTGATTGTGCTTAACGGTGAGAGCGTCACGGCCAAATCCGAGGCGCTAGTGACAATCGACGACGTCGTCTGGAGCGTCCCATTCTGGGTCGGCGCGCTTGTTGGCATCGCGCTCCTCGCGCTCGCGGCGTTCCGATTCACGCAGGCGCGCAGGGTGACCGCACTTCCGCTCGATGGCTTCTTCGTCGCGCTGATCGTCTCTGGCGTCCTGCTCCTGATCGTCTCATTTGTCGCGCCGGAGCTGCTGACCCAACCGCTTCCGGTGTGGCTCATGGTCTTCGTGACCGTCGGTGTAAGTCTTGGTCTTCGCTTTCTCGTACCTGGCAGAAAGCTCTATGCGGTCGGCAGCAATCCCGAGGCCGCTCGGCTCTCAGGCATCAACGTCGACTTCTACAAGATGGCGCCCTTCGTGCTGTCGGGACTTGCCGCTGCCGCGGTCGGGCTGATCTACGCTGGCCGATTCAACTCGGTTGACCCGAATGCGCTGACCGGCACAGAACTCACAGTCATCGCGGCTTGCATCCTTGGCGGTACATCGCTCTTCGGTGGCGCAGGCTACGTCGGCAAATCTGTGCTCGGCACCGTGATTCTCTTCACGCTGTCGAACGGGTTCAACATGTTGAACCTTGGGTCGAACTACCAGTACGTGGTGCAGGGCCTCGTGCTCATCGCGGCGTCCGCCGTCTATACGGTCGCATCTCGGTCTAGAAGTCGACGCAAGCTCGTAGCGCCAACAACAACGCCCGTGCCCAGCGCTTCCGTGGAGAGTAAATGACAACGGACGGCGTGATCGTCGAGCGCGACGTCTGGATCCCTATGCGCGACGGCGTCCGCCTTCAAGCGGACGTCTGGCGGCCGGCGACACCTGGGCGCTACCCCGTTCTGCTGCAGCGCACCCCATACAACCGCGCCGATTCCTTCGCGGTGATAGTCAACGCCGGCATCGAACCGCTCCGCGCCGTGAGCGAAGGTTTCGTCGTCGTCATCCAAGACACTCGCGGCCGCTTCGGGTCGGAGGGGGTCTTCGACCCGTTCAAAAACGAGGCCGCGGACGGATTCGACACCATCGAATGGCTCGCGACGCAATCGTATTCAAACGGCAGGGTCGGCATGTACGGGGCTTCGTACTACGCGGCAACGCAGCTGCTCGCGGCTACCGCGAACCCGCCGGCGCTGCGCGCGATCGCACCGCAGGCAACGGCGTCGGATTACCACGACGATTGGACCTATCGAGGTGGTGCTCTTCAGCTCGGCTTCACGCTGTACTGGGCTCTCGGGCTCGCCGGCGCCGAGGCCCAGCGCAGGCGCGCCGCCGGTGAGAACGTCGATGCGCTCGAGACCGAACTCCAGAAGCTCAGCGCCGATCCATGGGCGGCCTATCGCGCGCGGCCGCTCGCAAGTCTCGAAGCTCTCGGCGCGCTGTTGCCGGCCTGGAACGACTGGCTCGGGCATCCGGCGAGGGACGACTTCTGGCGATCAATCAGCATCGCCGAGCAGTTCACTCACATCGACGTGCCGGCGCTGCACATCGGCGGTTGGTTTGACATCTTTCTGCACGGAACGCTGGCCAACTATCGAGGCCTCGCGTCGAGGCCGGACGCATCACAGCAGCGCCTCGTGATTGGCCCGTGGGCACACGCGGTCGCCTACGACGCGCTCGGCGAGGTCGAGTACGGTGCGAGTGCATCCGCTGCCGCACTCGACCTGACGCGCTTGCAATTGGACTGGTTCGCCGGGTTTTTGAAACCCAACGAAACTCGCATTGCCAGTGCGCCGGTGCGCGTCTTCATGATGGGTGAGAACGCCTGGCGCGATGAGGATGCCTGGCCGCCAACGCGGGCGCGCAAGCAGCTCCTCTACCTCGGTGGTTCCGACGTCCCCGACGTGCGCTTCACCGGGGAACTCAGCGGTGATTTTCCTGAGGCAAGCCAGTCGGCGACCTACACGTTCAACCCGAACGATCCAGTGCCGACGACCGGCGGTGCAACATTCCTTCCCGGCGCGTACGTTGGTCTGCACTCCGGCCAGCGCGACCAGAGCGCCGTCGAGCAACGCGCCGACGTGCTCAGCTATACAACGGCTACGCTGGGGCACGACCTCGAGCTGTGCGGGCCCGTCTCAGCCACAGTGTGGGCGTCGACATCGGCGGACGACACCGACTGGACGGCGAAGCTCGTCGACGTGCATCCCGACGGCCGTGCGTTGAATGTCTGCGACGGAATCATCCGCGCTCGCTACGCGAACGGCTCTGAGGCAGAAGAATTCGTGCCATCCGGAACGGTGCGCGCGTATCGCATCGATCTCGGCGCGACCGCGATCACGATAGGCAGCGGACATGCTCTTCGCCTGGAGATCTCGAGTTCCAACTTCCCACGATTCGACGTCAATCCCGGATACCGCGGGGATGTCGCCTCAGCCACCGCCGACGACTTCGTCGTGGCGACACAGCAGGTTTTCCACGGTGGGGCGTACCCGTCTCACCTCGAACTAACGGTGGTGGGCGAAAACCAGCCACGGCCATCCGCGAACACAGGAGTGCAGCATGTCACGCATCGTTAAGACTGAGCTCCGCATGGTCGACTTGAAGCCCATGGTGGAACGGACAGACGCGATCCAGTCCTTTGTGAGCCAGGAAACACCGATTCTCACGATCACGGACGAAGACGGCATGACGGGCACCGGCTACAGCTACACGATCGGCAGTGGGGGTAGCGCGATCATCTCTCTGCTGGAGGATCATCTGCTGCCGAGGCTCATCGGCATGAACGCCGAAGAGATCGAAAGCAACTGGCGAACCCTGCTGTTCGGGATGCACTCGCTCGCGGTCGGGGCCGTGAGTTCGCTCGCGCTCGCAGCAATCGACATTGCCCTCTGGGATCTGCGCTGCCGTCGCGCAGGCGTACCGCTGCACCAGGCCGTCGGGGGTGCCCACACGCGACTTCCGCTGTACACGACAGAGGGCGGCTGGCTGCACCTCGAGAGCGAGAAACTCGTTGAGGACGCGCTGCTGATGCAGGCGCGAGGCTTCAAGGGAGCGAAGCTCAAAATCGGCAAGCCTCGCAAGTCGGAGGACGTCGAACGGCTGACGGCGGTCCGCGCTGCGGTCGGAGACGGGTTCGAGCTCATGGTAGATGCCAACCAGGGTCTCAAGCTCGACGATGCGCAACGCCGTGCACAGCTACTTGCCGAGCTCGACCTCGCCTGGATCGAGGAACCGCTCCCGGCGGACGACATCGGCGCACATACAAGACTCGTCGCATCATCCTCAACGCCCATCGCGGTAGGCGAATCGCTCTACAGCCTGAGCCAGTTCAAGGACTACCTGCAGGCAGACGCGTGCTCGATCATCCAGGTCGACGTGGCACGCATCGGCGGCATCACTCCATGGCTGAAGGTCGCACACCTCGCCGAGGCCTACAACGTTCCGGTCTCACCGCACTTCCTCATGGAATTGCACGCATCACTGGCTTGCGGCGTGACGAACGGGCAGTGGGTTGAATACATCCCGCAGCTCGAAGCCATCACCAAGTCCGGGCTGAGCGTCATCGACGGCTTCGCCCATCCGTCGAACGCGGCGGGCCTAGGCATCGAATGGGATTGGGACGCCATCGACAACCTGCAACTAAGGGAAGTGAGCAAAGCATGAGCAGCGAGTGGAGTGGCCGGCGCGCCATTGTCACGGGAGGTGCATCCGGGATTGGGCTCGACACAGCGCGACTCATTGAATCCCTGGGCGGTCGGGTAGTTGTGCTCGACCGTGCGCTCGTCGACCTGCCACCCGGTCTCGCCGGGCTAAAGGCCGATGTGAGTGATGATGACGCGGTGCGCGCAGCCATCGACGAAGCGGCGAGGATGCTCGGCGGCATCGATGTGGTGATCAACAATGCCGGAATCGGCGCCCAGGGCACCATCGAGTCTCACGCAGACGAAGAATGGCACACAGTGCTCGACATCAACCTGCTTGGCACCGTGCGAGTCTCGCGGGCAGCTCTCCCGCACCTCCGGCAGTCCACCAGTGGGGCGATTGTGAACGTCTGCTCGATCGCCGCGACAGCTGGGCTGCCAGACCGGGCTCTCTACTCGGCGAGCAAGGGCGCGATCCTGTCGCTCACGCGGGCGATGGCGGCCGATCTGCTTCCTGAGGGTATCCGCGTCAACGCAGTGAATCCCGGTACGGCAGATACGCCATGGGTGGGGCGGCTGCTCTCGAGTGCGCCGGACCCCGTTGCGGAACGTGCCGCACTCGAAGCGCGACAGCCGCACGGTCGTCTCGTCACCGGTGATGAGATCGCACACGCAATCGTCTATCTCGGGTCGCCGTCGTCCGGATCAACGACCGGCACATCCATCGCTGTCGATGGCGGCATGGCGGAGCTGCGGCTGCGCCCGAGAGCATGACCGTGCAGCGGTTCGCCTCGGTCATCCGGCTGCTACCGGAGAAAGAGGAGGAATACCGGTCGCTGCACGCCGCCGCGTGGCCAGAGGTGTTGCACGCTATTGCCGCAGCGGGCATCCGCAACTATTCGATCTTCCTGCTCGACGGCTTGTTGTTCAGTTACCTCGAGTACGTCGGTGACGACTACGAAAGAGACATGGCGACGCTCGCTCGGGACGAGGCGACGCAGCGGTGGTGGAAGCTCACCGACCCCTGCCAGTCCCCGGTTCAGGGCGCGGGCGAAGGTGAGTGGTGGACGCCGGCGACCGAGGTCTTTCACACCGACGGCCTTGGGCAGCCGGGTGATGCTCGGTGATCCGCATTGACGCGCATCATCACGTCTGGGACCTCGCGGTGCGCGATCAGCCGTGGACGGCGAACCTGCCTGCGCTGCGACGCTCGTTCGACCTGAACGACCTTGCTCCCGAACTTGCTTCGGCAGCCATCGACGCGACCGTGGTGGTGCAAACCGTCACGACCCCGGCTGAGACCCCAGAGCTTCTTGCGCTGGCCGACACATCCCCGCTTGTTGCCGGGGTCGTTGGCTGGGTGGACCTCGAAGCTCCGGATGTCGCCGACCGACTCGCCGAACTCAGGGGGTTACCCGGCGGCACCGCCTTAGTTGGCATTCGGCACCAGGTGCAGGGCGAGCGGGATCTTGAATGGCTGGACCGCGCGTCCGTTCGTCACGGACTGGCGGCCGTCGCGACGGCCGGGCTGAGCTATGACCTACTTGTGACACCAAACCAACTGCCAGCGGCCATTAGTGCCGCTCGGCACACGCCCGACTTGCGGTTCATCCTCGACCATGCTGGCAAGCCGCACATCGCGCGAGGGCACATCGAGCCGTGGGCGAGCCTCATTGCGTCGCTCGCCGCACTGCCCAATGTTGCGGTCAAACTTTCTGGTCTCGCCACGGAGGCCAGTGCGCAATGGACGGTCGGCGAACTTCAGCCGTACGCGGATACGCTGCTCGCAACCTTCGGCTCATCCCGAATGATGTTCGGCTCAGATTGGCCCGTTTCGCTGCTCTCTGCACCGTATGCCGAAACAGTTGCGGCAGCAGAGCAGTTGCTTCACGGGGCGTCGGCAGACGAACTCGACGCAGTGTTCGGCGGCACCGCTGTCGGGTGGTATTCGCTCGGGGAGCTGGTGTGAAGCGCCGGGAGATACGTGCAACCGGTGTCTCGGTAAGCGAGCTCGGCTTCGGCGCAGCACCCATTGGCAATCTCTACTCTGCCGTTTCGGACTCCGACGCCGCCGCGACCGTCAGCGCGGCCTGGGACGCAGGCATCCGCTACTTCGATACGGCGCCGCACTATGGTCTCGGCCTGTCCGAGCGCCGACTCGGCGCGGCGCTCGCGGACTATCCGCGTGATGAGTACGTCGTCTCGACGAAGGTCGGCAGGCTGCTGGTGCCGAACCCGGCGCCGACCGGCTCCGATCTGCTCTCTGGCGGATTCGCAGTCAGCGACGAACTCACGAGACGATTCGATTACAGCCCCGACGGCGTGCGACGGTCGCTCGACGAGAGCCTCGCCAGGCTGGGACTGGATCGCATCGACATCGTGCTGGTTCATGACCCGGTTGAGCAGTTGGACGAAGTGATCGAGCACACCGTCCCGGCGCTCATCGAGTTGCGCGAACAGGGCGTCATCGGAGCAGTTGGGCTCGGGATGAACTATTGGGAACCGCTGCGTCGCGCGGTGCTTGAGACCGACCTCGACGTCGTCATGATCGCCGGACGATGGACGCTACTCGATCGCACGGCTGCCCCACTGCTTGAGGCGTGCGAGGATCGAGGTCGAGCGGTGCTCGCCGCCGCGCCGTTCAATTCCGGACTGCTCGCGAAACCGTGGCCGGAGGAGTCCGCCCACTACGACTATGGCCCGGTGTCAGCGCGCGACCTGGAGCGAGCACGAGCAATTGCCGCGGCATGCGAAGCCGGCGGCGCATCGTTGCCTCAAGCGGCCCTGCAGTTTGCACTCCGGCATCCGAACGTCGTGAGCGTCGTCGCTGGCATTGGCAGCGCGCGTCACGCGATCGCTGACGCGAGCCTGATGACCACGCCCGTGACAGAGGATGCGTGGACGCGCATCGAGAAGGAGCAGAGATGAAATTCGCCCGACTTGGCGCGGTTGGTAAAGAGACGCCCGTCGTGATCACCGCAGATTCGGTATTCGACCTCAGCGCACTCACCACCGATCTCGATGGCGGCTTCTTCGAACGTGGCGGTATCGACGAGGTTCGTTTGGCGATCTCGGCAGGTACGCTGCCGAGCTTCGACGCGTCAGCGATTCGGATCGGTTCACCGATCGCACGTCCCGGCGCGGTGATTTGTATCGGAATGAACTACGCCGCTCACGCCGCGGAGTCGGGTTCGGAGCCTCCGACCGTGCCGATCATGTTCATGAAAACGCCGAACACCGTCGTCGGCCCGTCCGATCCCGTGCCGATTCCGCGCGGAAGCACGAAGACCGATTGGGAGGTCGAACTCGGGGTCGTGATTGGCAAGCGGGCGCTCTACCTTGATTCGCCGGCAGAGGCGAGGGAGCACATAGCCGGGTTCGTCATCGCTAACGATGTCTCAGAACGCGAGTTTCAGCTCGAGGTTTCTGGCGGCCAGTGGTCGAAGGGCAAGAGCGCGCCAGGGTTCAATCCGACCGGGCCGTGGCTCGTGACCGCCGACGAGGTTGACTACACGAATCTGCGACTGCGCAGTTGGGTCAATGGTCAGCCGCGGCAGGATTCGACTACGGCCGACCTCATCTTCGATGTCGACTTTCTGGTCTGGCACCTCAGCCAGTATCTCGCCCTGGAAGCCGGCGATCTCATCCTCACCGGCACACCGGAAGGGGTCGCGCTGTCGGGTCGCTTTCCCTATCTTGCGGTCGGCGATGTCGTGGACCTCGAGATCGAAGGTCTCGGCCACCAGAGGCAGGAATTCGTGAGCAGCTGGCCGGGGAATCCCGCGTAACAAGCGGGAGGGGATGTCGAGATTCCGACGACCCCTCCCGCGTTGCTTCTTACTCGACTCCGTTCGAACGACTACTGTCCAGCGCCGCCGAAGCCCGAACTGCATCCAGCTGAGGTCGGGTCCGAAACGACGAGACTCGTCGCGGCGAATGCGCCAGAACTGCCGGCGGTGCCCTGTGCTGTGACGCACTTGTTCACGACGAGGGACGCGGATGTCGCGGGCTTGGTAGTGGTGAACGTAGTTGTGGCGGCGATCGGGATCGTTGCGCTGGACGTACCACCGCTCGGAGAGGTCACCGAGACCGAGATCGCGGTGGCCGTCACCGCAGTGACCTTGCCAGAGACGGGCCTGGCGCCTGCTCCGCCACCCGGACGCCCGCCGCCCGCGCCGCCGGCCCCCGGACCGCCGCCGGCTCCGCCGGCTCCGCCGGG
>DASXNG010000043.1:0-3670 GCA_036495225.1 Galbitalea sp. | reverse complement strand
CGCCGAAGTGTTGCCGCCGGCGTAGTTCGTGACCTTCGGGTCCGAGCCGAGGCGGTTGCTTCGCGCGATCAGCTCTGCCGCTGTCGTGTTTGTCATTAACGATCGTGTCCTTTCGGACTCTAGATTTGGCGGAAGTCGATCGAGAGCAGGTCGGCTGCAGCCTTGACGTCGGATGCTCTGTGTCCGACCGAGAGAGCCCAGTGGTGGCCGATTCCCGTCGCGCTCCAGTCGTCGACCCACTGTCCGGGGTCGACGCCGAAGTCGACGCGGGACGTGGTGTTGCCAATGGCCAGAAGAGGTCCGGGCACGACCTCGCCCTCGGAGGCCACGAAAACAAATGATCCATCGCGGTCCTGCCCGAGCCCTATGGTTGTCACGGGTCCGTGCTTGACGTCGAATTCGACGCTCACGCCCCAACCCCGCTTGCCGTGATAGATGCCAAGGCCCCGTAGTAGTGGATCGCTCGAACTCACGGCAAGGTGCGCGGGTCCGTCGTGGCCCATTTCTACGACGCCGTCCTCGAAGTTCAGCGCCTGGATCTCGGTGAACGATCCGCCGGCCCCGAGCGCCTCGGACGCAAGTTGGGCGATCGAGGTGCGCAGCTCGTACTCGCCCGCCATCGGCGTGCCCCGCGCGGTGAGAAGTGAGGCGCCAAGGATCATTCCAGCGCCCAGTCGCTCATGCAGCTCGCCGTTCAGCCCGCGGTGGTAGTAGGCGAGCGAATCCAAGTCGAAGTCGACGACGAGCCGATCGAGGCCGACAGATACCCGGGCGCCCCATTCGAAGTCCTCTTCGTTCACCGACTCGTCGATCGCGAAGACTTCTCGAGCAAGTGCCATGCGATCCGCAACCTGCCTGTCGGTTACCTCGTCCACTCGAACTCGAAGGTCATCGAATTCGAGAACCTCGACATGTGAGCCGAACTGGGTCGATACGAGGGTGAGATCGGTCGATACATCCAACATGCCGGGATAGAGGTGTCCCATCAGTCCGTGGCGAGCGTTGCGGAGCCTCGCCCGCACGTGTGCCGCAGATACCCACTGCTCAATTCGGTGCCAGGCGTTGTCATCCCGAAGCCAGCCGGAGACCGATCGGAACGGAATGCCAGCGCGGCGAAAGAGATTGCCTACCTCCGGGACCGGACATTGCCCGCAGTATGCAAGCCATTTGCCTGTGTCGAAGGTGGCGTGATCCATCTTCTCCGTTGGCTGCAGGTCGATGACCAGCACCGGGGTCTTCGAGCGCTGTGCGATGGGGAGCACCATCGACGACGTTAGATAGGTTGTCAAAAAGATGACGATCAGGTCGCAGTCGGCAACTCGCAGTTTCTCGGCAGCAACGACTGCTTCTGGCGCATCCGAGATGAAACCGACGTCGACTACGTCGGCGTCGAGACTCACAAAGCGATCCGCGACGTATTTCGCCGAGCTCTCGAGCAGCGGGAGGAGTTCGGGGAACTGCGGCCAGTAGGCGGCGAGGCCACCCGCAACCAGGCCGATCCGCGCCTTTCGTCGCGGAAGGAGCCCGCCAAGTGCATCGAACGAATGGTTCGTGGTCTTTGACATCGTTGTCACTCTCTGTAAGAAGTACTCAGGCGCCCCAGCCGGCCTGAGTGCCGCCTGTGCGTTCCGATTCGATCTTTGCCTGGTAGCCGCTCGCCTTATAGGCCGCTACGGGGTTTGCAGGCAGGCCGCGCGATTCGCGCCAGTCGGCGAGGTCGCGTCGAACGTCAGTGTAGAAGGCATCCATCAAGATTTCGTTGGCGCCCAACACGTCGCCGGACTGTTGGGCCGCACCTAGCGCGACGCGGTCAACAAGTAGAGCTCGTGCGGTCATTTCCTGGACATTCAGGACCGAGCGGATCTGGCCGATGATCTTGTTCTCGATGTTGTGGCACTGATCGAGCATGAATGCGACAGGGGAGCCGGGGTCCAAGGCGCCGCCCCTTTCGACCTCGACGAGGATTCGGAAGAGCTGGAACGGGTCCGCCGCGCCGACCATGAGGTCGTCGTCTGCGTAGAACCGCGAATTGAAGTCGAAGGATCCCAGCTTCCCCAGTCGCAGTAGTTGCGCAACGATGAACTCGATGTTGGTGCCAGGCGCGTGGTGCCCGGTGTCGAGGCAGACGAGAGCCTTGTCGCCGAGCGCAACGGTGTGGGCATAGCTGGTGCCCCAGTCGGGAACATCGGTGTGGTAAAACGCAGGTTCGAAGAACTTGTATTCGAGAACCAACCGCTGGTCAGCGCCGAGGCGGGCGTAAATCTTCTGGAGCGAGTCGGCGAGCCGATCCTGCCGAGCGCGAATGTCATCCTGGCCCGGATAGTTCGTTCCGTCCGCTAGCCAAATCTTGAGGTCGCGGGATCCTGTGGCGTCCATGACGTCAATGCACGCGAAATGGTGATCGATCGCCTTCTGTCTGATCCGGGGATCCGAGTGCGTGACGCTCCCCAGCATGTAGTCATCGTCCTGGAAGGTGTTGGAGTTGATCGTTCCAAGCCCGACACCCTGATCCTCGGCGAATGCCCGAAGCTGCGCATAGTCGTCGACCGCGTCCCATGGGATGTGAAGCGCCACCGTCGGAGCGAGTCCTGTGAGCTTGTGCACCTGGGCGGCATCGGCGATCTTCTCTTGCGGACTGCGCGGCACCCCCCGATGGGAGAACACTTTGAAGCGCGTTCCCGAGTTGCCGAATGCCCACGATGGAAGCTCGATGGCTTGCGTCTCAAGACGCGTGGAAATGTCGCCGAAGGTCACCATAGGTGTCAAATTCTCTCTAAAAAATGAACGCAGACTTGAATCGTTTCATACGGAAAGTACAGTAAACGGAGTCGCGCCGCAATATCTTTCGTACGCGGGTACAGCTGACGGTTGTCGGCACACGAAACCCACGTGAACCCGAAAATCGCCGGTAGGGACCTAGCGCTCTGCGAGTTGTGGCGCGTCTGCTGCGATCGTTGTGGTCGATCGAATAACGAGTTCCGGCTGGAAAACGATTTGCTGATGGTTGTGAGTTTCGCCGTTTTCGGCTTCATCGATGATGAGTTGCGCCGCGGTAAAACCCATCCTGTGTTTGTGCTGCCGAATCGTCGTCAGCGGAAGGGCGTTCTGCTCAGCCAGTTCGATATCGTCATATCCCACCACGGAGAACGCCGAGGGCACGGATGCTCCGGCCCGCGCCAGGGCACCGACCACTCCCAAGGCCAACAGGTCATTCGCACAAACCACGCCGGTCGCCTTCAGCGGGCGGGAGAGAAGCTCTCCCGCAGCCAGGCCGCCATCCTTCATGCTGCCGGCGTTCGCGTACTCGAGAATCTCGAGTGACTCCGGCGGGAGGCCTCGCCGAGTCATGGCTCTTCGAACGCCTACCAGTCGATTGGCATATTGGGTGATACCTAAAGAACCGGTCACGAACAGCAATTTTGTGTGTCCGAGTTCGAGAAGGTGGTCGGCGGCGAGGTCGCCACCGCTGACATCGTCCGCCTGAACCGAGCAGTAATCGGGTCGTGAGCTCTCCAGCAGAACGACCGCAGTTCCGCGTTGGCGCATCCAATCAATCGTCGCAGATCGCTCATCAACCGGGCTCACCAACACACCGAGCACACGCTGTTCCTCGAGGGCCTCGAAATACCGTCGCTCTAGCGCGGAATCCTCATCCGAATTACAGAGAATG
>DASXNG010000042.1:0-7490 GCA_036495225.1 Galbitalea sp. | reverse complement strand
CTGCAGTGCACCCCCGACCTGCTGCCATCCGACATTACCGGATCGTTCGTCTATGCGCCGGACCAGGCAGACTTCGTCTTTCGACCCGGGCCGATCTTCACCGGCCTACTGCTCGCGGACGAGATCAACCGCACCTCGCCGAAGACGCAGTCTGCGCTGCTCGAGGCCATGGCGGAAGGCCAGGTGACGGTCGAAGGCAGTTCCTACGCGCTGCCGATCCCCTTCCACGTCATTGCGACATCCAATCCGATCGAGTTCGAAGGCACCTACGCGCTGCCGGAGGCCCAGCTCGACCGTTTCATGGTTCGACTGTCCGTCGGGTATCCATCTCGCGAAGGCGAGCAGCGGGTGTTGCTCAACCGTGTTTCCCGTGGCGAGGAGGCGACCCGCGTCGAGCCCGTTGTCAGCGCTGAGACGCTTCGCCGGATGCAGCTGGGCGTCGAATCGGTGACCGTCGATCCGGACATCGCTTTGTATTGCGTCGACCTGGCGAGCGCGACTCGTCTGCACGGATCCGTCCAGGTTGGCGCGTCCCCTCGCGGCGCGCAGGGCCTCCTGCTGGTCGCGCGCTCACTCGCCGTGATGGCCGGTCGCGACTACGTCACACCCGAGGATGTGAAGCGCCTCGTGGTCCCCGTGCTTGCCCACCGCCTTTCGCTCACCCCGCAGGCATGGGCAAACGGCGTCGATCCGGCGAGCGTTGCGCTGGACGTTGCCTCGCAGGTGAGCGGGCCGCCGACTGTTGGCGCCGAAACCAACTGACCAGCAGAGCGCAACACCCCTTGACGAACACGACGCGTTTCAGCTCGAAGGTGACTTGGGTCGCGAACCCCGCGATCCGGATCAGCGCGGTGATCGCGGTCATCTTCGCCGGCGGAAGTCTTGCTTTTTCCCGGCCACTGCTGGCGCTCGGCGCCGTCCCCCTCATCATCGCGTGCGCGATGGCGTGGCTGCGACGCAATCGAGCAACGGATGTCGCGATCGACACGGAGCTCCTGGTCGAGTCAGGCAACCACGACATCCGGTTCGCTTCAGAACTCACCGCGCCAGACGGGTCGGCGACCGCGGTTCTCCACCTCGTAGCGAAATCGCAGGCGAGCGCGTGGGTCGTCATCGGCACGGCACGCACGCACTTGCTGGCGGGCACGTTGTCACCTGAGCACTCGGGGCCGCAGGAATTGCTTCGCATCGATCACCAGTTCGTCGACGAAGGCGGTGGTGCCCTCACGCTTCCAGCCGAGGGCCCGCGGCTCAACAGAGTGGTGTCGCCACCGATCGCGCGACTGCGGGGACTTCCGCTGCCGCCGCGGATGGCGGGGCTCACCGGCGGCCATGGCTCGGTTCGCGCCGGCGAGGGTGGCGAGTTTCGCGACATCGGACTCTTTCGTCCGGGCGATCGCCTGCGTCGAATCGATTGGAAGGTGACGGCTCGTCGCGCGCAAACCGTTGGCGAACTGTATGTGCGACACACCTTTGCCACCGCGGATGCGACAATCCAACTCGTCGTCGACAGCAGGGACAGCGTCATTCAGCTCGTCGTGCCCAGGCGAACCAGGCACAAGGAACAGCGCGGCGTTTCGTCTGCGGACAACGCGAGGGCCGCAGCGAGCTCACTGGCCTCCGCCTACATTCGGCAGGGCGACCGCGTCGGGTTCCAGGATCTCGCGGGCAGCAGCCGCGTGATCCCAGCCGGTGGCGGCACCGGTCACTTGAACCGCCTGCTGCCGGCCATCGCGCGCGCCACCCCGATCGGCGCGGCGTGGCGACATGTTCGTGCTCCGATCGTGCCATCCCGCTCGCTCATTTACGTGATTTCGACCTTTCTCGACGACGAAGCTGGCCGACTGGCCACGCTGTGGCGCTCGTCGGGTCATCGGGTCATCGCCATCGACACGCTTCCTCGCCAGATCGTGACGGGACTCAGCCCAGAGGAGCGCGCGGCGGTGGGATTCCTGTTGCTCGAACGCGAGCAGACTCTCGCCGCGATGACCGGCACCGGCGTCGAGTTGGTTGGATGGGACTCTTCGGTGACCGTCAGCCCAGAGATCGCGCTCGAGTTGGTAGCTCGCCCTTCGAGGCCGCGATGAGCGGCAGTTTGGCACTGCCGGCGCCCTATCCGGGGATTGGGCCCTATCTACCCATCGGGGTCGTGCGGGTGGGCATCACCGTGATTCTGGCCGGCTCAAGCCTGATCCTCCTACCGGACTACCTGCCAGCGACACTCGCGTTCTGCACTGCCATGCTGATGGTTGTGCTGAGGCGCGTGCAGCTCGGCTGGGTGCTCATGGTGCTTCTGGCTGTCACGGTTCTCGCCTATGAAACTCATCCCGCCATACCGCGGGTGGTGCTTGCCGTCGCTGCAATCCACGCGACGCACGAACTCGGTGCGATGCTGGTCTGGTTGCCCGCTCGCGGCCGCATCCAGCTCGTCGTTCTAGCCCGAGTTCTGCGCCGGTATCTGCTGGTTGAGCTGCCCGTGCAGGCGATCGTCGTCGTCACTTGCGTGTTTGCCATCCCGACCGCCGGTGCACAGCTCGCGAGTCCACTCTTTGGGCTCGCCGGCGCGATTGCGCTACTCGTGCTCGTCGTGCTGATCGTGGTGCCGCGACTTCGCAATCGGGGCTAGTCCGAGCTCGCGCTGGAAGAAGAGGCCGCGCCAGTTCGAGCAATCAGGCTGTTGACGAGAGCGGCAGCGGAATCAGCATCGTCAATCGTGATCACGAACGACAGTCCCTTGCGCCGGCGAATCTCGAGAGCCTCCCCCGAGCGCACGATGACGCCCATCCGTCCGTTGAACCCCCAGCGAAAGCCCCAGCCGCCGTACTCCGTAAACGAGTTCACCTCGAGCACGTCTGCAGACACGATGTCGGCGAGGCGAATCGTGATCGTTGGGATTCCCAGCGCGCTCCGCGCGCGCACGCCGGTGTCATCGATGCGAACGGTCCACGCCAGGTTGGTCAACGCAACGCAAATAAGGAGGATCGGGATGATCACAATCGGCCAGACCTTGCCATCGCTGCGGACGACCACGAAAGTACAGACCGCAGTCACAACGAGCAAGATTCCGACGAGCGCCAGGATGACCCTCGGGTTGGCCGCTGTCGATCTAATCCAGGTTGCTCGTTCGCCTGCTCCCAGAACGATCGGAGCAACTGCGGGAGCTCGGCCTGGCGTCCTCCGTGCCGCGCGCGGGAGCAGAAACCAGGCGCCGACAGCTGCCGCGACCGCCACCACGAAAGCCACGAGAAGCGACCAACCTATGACTCGGAAGCCCGGCACGGTCCCCGAGGTTATCGAAGGGGTAGCCAGCAGCGCGCCGATCATTGCGACGCTGAGAAACACGACGAGCCACACGCTGATCACGGCGAGTATCTTGCCCATGATCGTGAGTTGGTAGCGGTGCGTCATGAGGACGACGACGCCGCCAAAGATCGCGATGAACGGCAGGCAGACCGAAGCGATGATGATCGGGTACGTATATGGCGAGCCGTAGCCAACCACTTCGCCCTTGACGTTCCAGTGGGTCGGGATGCTCGCTGGCAGCGCTGCCGCGAGGCTGAAGCTCACGATCAGAGCGATCACTGTCAAGACGAGCGGGATCACGATCGCGACCAGAACCACTCTGAATCCCGAATGGGTGGACCTCATGACGTGTACTCCTGTCGGATCATTGCGGTCAGCGCGTGCACGCTGACACCGAGTTCTTTCGCGCGCTCCACCAGCCGCGGTATCGCTTCGCCGAGTTCGCCATAGTTCGCGGCTCGCTCTGTGACGACGGCGCCCCGGCCGGGTCGCAGATCGACGAGGCCCTCTTCGCGAAGCAACTGGTACGCGCGAAGCACGGTGTGCACGTTGACGTCGAGCGACGCGGCGACGTCACGTGCGGCGGGCAGCCGTTCACCCACGCGCAGGGTGCCGAGGCTCGCATCCATCCGGATGGATGCTGCCAGCTGTTCGAACAGCGGCACGGTAGATGCCGGGTCGACTCGGAGAAGCATGATCAAACTCTATTGTTCTAGTTGAACTAGCACAAGTCGGTAGAGCCGTCTCATTCGCAATTGGCGCCGTCCAAACTCACGCCCGTAGGCTCGGACCATGAGCGACGACACCCCAACGGAGCGCTTTGACCCGGTCGACAAACCGCAGCCAACACCAACCGTGCCCATGCCTGCGGCTGGCGCCGAGCCTCCAGCGTCGCAAACAGCACCAACCGTCGCTGCCGGGCAGGCGAGCTCCTGGACCTCCGGGCCGAGCCGGCCGCGCAAAAAGCCGGGCTCGCGCGGGCCTCTGATCGCGTTCGTGATCCTTGCCATTCTCGTGGGCGCGGCAATTGTCGTACTCATCGTTCTTCTCGCGGAAAACGGATCGTCGTCGACAGTACCGACGCCGTCGAACACGACATCCACAAGCAACTCGCCCGCGCCGAGCAACACGCCGAGCGCAACTCCAACTCCCGATCCGACTACGCCTCCCGCCGCTGCTGGCTCATTCGTCGCAGTCACGCCGCGGCTGCAGCAGGCGGGATGCGACTTCCATGGCGGCAAGGACCAAGGCTCTGGACCACCGGTGCAAGTCTCGTGGGCGACACAGAACGCCGTGTCGGTGTGGGTCGCTGCAGGCAACTCGGATGCCGCGGATGCTGGCGGCATGCAGATCCCGTTATCCGGCGACCAGCGCGACTTCCCGAATCCCCTTGTGTACAACTGCCAGCAGTCGAGCAACACCTTCACGATGACGCTCGTCGACGCCAACGGCACTCACATCAGCGAAACCTGGGTCGTGACAGTGAGGGCTCACCACCGGTGACCGCGCGCCGACAGCCCAGGATGAGCCGCCGCCAGGTGCTCCAACTTGGCGCGTTGGGCACGTTCGCGCTTGCCGCACTCGCGGCCTGCACGCCGATTCGTCCGTCGGTTGTGTGGAAGCCGCCCAGCACTCCCATGCGATTTCCCCGCGGATTCACCTGGGGTGCAGCGACATCCGCCTACCAGGTCGAAGGATCGACGAAGGCCGATGGTCGCGGCGCCTCCATCTGGGACACCTTTGCGGCCCTCCCCGGCAGGATCGTCGATGGCAGCACGGGTGATCCCGCCGCCGATCAGTACCGGCGGTGGGGACAAGACCTCGACCTCGTGAATAGCCTCGGCCTGAAGTCGTACCGGTTCTCGATCGCCTGGCCCCGCGTCGTGCCGCTCGGAACTGGCGCGACCAACCAGAAGGGCATCGCACACTATCGGGCACTGCTAGAGGGGCTGGTCGCGCGCGGCATCAAACCGGCCATCACCATATACCACTGGGACCTTCCCCAGCCGCTTCAGGATGACGGCGGCTGGGCCAACAGGCAGACCGCGTACGCGTTCGCCGAGTATGCAGACATCCTGTTCCACGCGTTTGGAGACATCGACGCCGACTGGTTCACGATCAACGAACCGAAGACCACGGCGTACAACGGCTATGGCAACGGCGTGCACGCGCCGGGGCTTCAGGACGGCAGCCTTGCCGGGGCTGCCGTGCACCACCAGCTGCTCGCGCACGGACTCGCGGTGAAGAAATTCCGCGCGAGCGGCGCGAAAGGTCGCATCGGGATCGCGCTCAACCTCATGCCGGTGTACCCGATCAGCGCCGAGGCAAAGCAGGCGGCAAAGCACGCCGACGGCGTCGAGAACCGGCTCTTCCTCGACCCGGTGCTGCTCGGCAAGTACCCGACCGATGCGGTCGGCGGGCTTCCCGGACAGATCCAGCTCGGGTCGACGGCCTTCTTCAGCAACATCCATCCCGGCGATCTGGAGATCATCTCCGCTAAGAATGACCTGCTGGCGGTGCAGTACTACGGCGTCTCCGGCATCGACTCCAACGGCATTCAGGTCGTCATTCACCCAGTTTCGGATGCGACGTGGCAGCAGATCTACCCGCAGGGCCTGTACGACCTGCTCACCCGGCTGAAGCGTGACTATGCGCCCATCCCGCTCGTCATCACAGAGAACGGCATGCCAGACCCGACCGCGGAGCTCACCACGAACGACCCCTACCGCGTCTCGTTCCTGCGCAAGCACTTTCAGCAGGCGGCTCGCGCCATCGACGACGGTGTTCCCCTCGAGGGTTACTACGTCTGGTCGCTGCTCGACAACTTCGAATGGGCGGAGGGTTACACCCAGCGCTGGGGCATCGTCGCGGTCGACTACAAGACGCAGGCGAGGCATCCGAAGAAGAGTGCAGCCCTTCTGAAATCGGTCGCGGAGGCGAACGCGGTCGCTGCGGCCTGAGAGGCGCCGGGTAGAATCGACGGACAACCCCACACTCAGGCACCTCAACTTTGACTCGGTGCCGCATATATCGAATCGGAGATTTCCATGACTGACGCGTCTGCCATCCCAGACAAGCCGGCCCTCGAAGGGCTCGAAAGCAAGTGGGGCAGGCAGTGGGAAACCCAGGGTACTTACCGATTCGATCGCACCGGGGCAACGCGTGCGAACATCTTCTCGATCGACACTCCCCCGCCAACGGCGTCAGGCAGCCTGCACATCGGGCACGTCTTCAGCTACACACACATGGACCTCATCGCCCGCTACCAGCGGATGCGCGGCAAGACCCTGTTCTACCCGATGGGCTGGGACGACAACGGGCTGCCGACTGAGCGTCGGGTGCAGAACTACTACGGGGTGCGCTGCGACCCCTCGCTCCCCTACGACGCTTCGTTCGTTCCTCCGATCGACGGCGGCGACAACGCGTCGACCAAGGCCGCAGACCAGGTGCCGATCTCTCGGCGCAACTTCATCGAGCTGTGCGAAAAACTGACCGTCGAAGACGAGAAGCAGTACGAGGCGCTCTGGCGCAACCTCGGGCTGTCGGTCGACTGGAGCCAGAGCTACCGCACCATCGGCGACGAGGCCCAGGTCGCCGCGCAGCGCGCATTCCTGCGCAATGTTGCACGCGGCGAGGCCTACCAGGACGACGCCCCAACTCTGTGGGATGTCACGTTCCGCACCGCCGTCGCGCAGGCGGAGCTCGAAGACAAGGAGCAGCCGGCCGCGTACCACGCGATCACATTCCATAAGCCGGATGGCTCGGACCTCGTGATCGAGACGACCCGCCCCGAACTGTTGGCCGCTTGTGTTGCCGTTGTCGCGCATCCGGATGACGAGCGCTACCAGTCGCTCTTTGGAACGACCGTGACCACGCCCGTTTTCGGCGTCGAGGTTCCCGTGGTCGCTCACCACCTCGCTCAGAAGGACAAGGGATCGGGCATCGCCATGATCTGTACGTTCGGCGATGTGACCGACGTCGTGTGGTGGCGCGAGCTGAGCCTGCCGAACCGCACAATCATCGGCGCTGACGGCCGCATCCTCGCCGACGCTCCTGATGTCATCGCCACGCCCGAAGCAAAGGCCGCGTATGCGGAGCTCGCGGGCAAGACCGTGTTCAGCGCCAAGGCCGCGATTGTCGAACTGCTGAGGGCCCGCGGCGAACTGATCGGCGACCCAAAGCCGATC
>DASXNG010000041.1:0-5602 GCA_036495225.1 Galbitalea sp. | reverse complement strand
GCCCCTGCCTGGCAACTGAGGAACCTCGGGGCGGCTCCAGGATCTCACTTGGCAAGGCTAGCCGACTTCGGTCGCTGAGGTTCTCGAAGCGGCCCTTCGATGAACTCAGGGACCGTGCTCTATTACTCGGGGACCATGCTCTAGTAGCTGGACAGGAGATCGCGCAGAACGTTGCGGCCGAAAACGAGAGCGTCGAGTGGAACGCGCTCGTCCACGCCGTGGAACATCCCCGGAAAATCGAGCTCGGCAGGCAGCTGAAGTGGCGCAAAACCGTAGCCGGTGATGCCGAGCTTCTTGAACGCCTTGTTGTCTGTGCCTCCCGACAGCAAATACGGAAGAACTGGCGCGCCCGGGTCGGCCGCCTGCAAGGCGCCGACCATCGCGTCAACAAGCGGCCCCTCGAATTTGTTGTCGAGGCCGATGTCCTGGTGGATGACAACCAGCTCAACACCCTCCGGCAACAACGAGCGCACCTCGGCGAGAGTCGCATCCTCTTCGCCGGCGAGACAGCGGATGTCGATGAGTGCCTCCGCGACATCCGGAATCACGTTGTGCTTGTACCCGGCTCTCAGAAGCGTCGGGTTCGAAGTCGTTCGCAACGAAGCCTGCATGAAGCCAGCTGCAGTGCCGGTCGAAAGGATGATTTCCTCTGGGCCGGTCTTGGTGACATCCGCGTCCATAATGCGAGCCAGTTCGCCGACAAGCTGCGTCGTCGTGTCAGTCAGATGGATGGGCCACTCCTTGCGTCCGAGAATCGCGACGGCCTCGGCCAGCTTCGTGACCGCATTGTTGTGGATGACTCGGCTGCCGTGGGCAGCGGTCCCCCGTGCGATCAGCTTGACCCAGATCAGCGCCTTCTCCCCCGTCTGCAGCAGATACGCACGCGTGCCATTCATTGTGATCGAGTATCCGCCGACCTCGCTGATCGCCTCGGTCGCGCCGGCAAACAGCTGTGGATGATTGTCGACCAGGTGGTGCGAGCCGAACACTCCCCCGTTCTCTTCGTCAGAGAAGAAGGCGACGATGAGTTCGCGGTTGGGCTGCTGGTCGGCGCCGAGAATGTCGGTGAGGGCGCCGATGATCATGGCATCCATGTTCTTCATGTCGACCGCGCCGCGGCCCCAGAGCATGCCGTCTTTGATTTCGCCGCCGAACGGGTCGACGCTCCAGTTCGCTGGGTCGGCTGGGACGACATCCGTGTGTCCGTGCACGACCAGCGCTGGCAGGCTGGCATCCTTGCCCGGCACGCGTGCGACAACGGATGTGCGGCGCTCGGCCGAGTCGACATAGGTCGTCTGCAGACCAAGACCTTCGAGCAGCGCGCCAAGATACTGGGCGGCTTCGGTCTCGCCGTTTGATTTGCCCTCGCCGTAATTTGTCGTATCGAACCGGATGAGGTCCTGGGCGATTCGTGCGGTGTCTTCGAGCATCCGTTAACGCTATCGGCTGGTTCGCCGCCCGTGAGCGATAATGCTATTGTCGTACGTCGGCAGGTTCGCAAGAGCTTGCCACCTGCGCGCGGATGGCGGAAATGGCAGACGCGCTAGCTTGAGGTGCTAGTGCCCGTATAGGGCGTGGGGGTTCAAGTCCCCCTTCGCGCACAAACCAAAATGAGGACGTCCAGAAATGGACGTCCTCATTTTTGTTTGTGGACGAATGTGCCGCGCGAACCCTTCGTGGGCCCCACGCCGCCGGTTCCGACGCGTTGCGAAGCAACGTGGCGGCCGTGCGCGAGGGAGTCAAGTCCCCCTTCCGGAATATTGCTTCGCAATATTTCGGTGGCACCACAAGAAATACACCTTCAGGATGACTTTCCCTCCAATACCCCTGCGCAACAGCGCCCCGCCCCGCCCCGCCCCCTAACCTGAGACCCATGTTTCGACGCATTCTCGGGATTGGGCTGGTTGTGCTCCTCGCCGCAGTGCTCTTCGTGGTCGGATCGCATGCGATGGCGAGTGCCGCGGTTGACACGTCGGCGACACAAGAGCCCACGGCCCGAGCTGCGACCGACCCCGTCGACCGGAGCGGAATCGCCAAATGGGCCGTCACGAACGCGACCTGGGGTGGCTGGGACCCCATGTTCATTGGTACTGACTGCACCGACTTCGTCTCCCGTGCTCTGCACTTCGGGGGCGGCCTCAGCGAAGTGACCCCACCGGCCTCGCAGCAGACCAACCACGACAACGACCGAACGCAGTGGTACGACGACGTGCAGGTGAGCCTCTCCCCCTGGCTCGTCGGGTCCAGCATCCGGCACACCTACGCCAAGACGTGGAGCGAGGCCCCATGGAGTTTTCAGTACCAACTGAGCCGTGGCGGGAAGGTGGTTCCTCGGTCGGCCATTCAGGTCGGAGATATCGCCTACGTCAACCTCCATGGTTCCTCTGCGGAGGGAATTGACCACGCCGCGATCGTGACCAAAGTCACGGCCACCAACGTCTACATCGCCCAACAGAGCAATCCGAATCAGTACAGCCCGATCTTCGACAGCACTATCGCAGCCTCGTGGCAATCGATCTATCCGAACATGACGCCATTCTTCGTCGATCCATCGGCCGAGCGATGACCATCACACCGAGGCCACGAGGTTGGCGTGTTGTTCTTGGTTTCTCCATTCTCGGTGGTCTTGCCGCAGCGGGCGGATTTTTCTGGGTTGCTTCGATCGCCGCGGCGCACGCACACCCATTTGTTGATTCGCCGTGGGATCGGGTTTCGACCGGCCCTGGCCTGACGGCGTTCGTCATTGGGTCCGTGGTGCTGCTAGGCGCCCTCATGTGGATCCGACTGCACGTTCACCCGTTCATCGGTGGTCGCATCATCTGGACGTCTGTCTGGATCGCCTTGGTCGCAATCGCGCTGAACTGTCTCGGGACGACGAGGACCACTGCTAATCCGTTCGACGGCCGAGGCGCGTTTCTCGAACTGTTCAGCTTTGCCGTGGCCTTTCTCGCCGAGATTGTTCTTCTCATCGGGGTCGCCTTCGTCATCCTGCGGCGAATGGATGTCTCTGAGCTCAACCGCGCCGAGACGGGTGCACGCACCGCACGCCGCCCCCGAATGGTCATCGGGGTCGCGACCGCACTCGCGATCCTCGGTGGCCTGCTCACATGTGTTGGCTACCTCGCTGTCGCGGCGCTCGAGCACGAGTACGTGAATGACGTTGACGTGTCGCACTGGAACGCTGCCTCGATTAACCCTGGGGCGGCCGCATTCATCATCGGATCGGTTGTACTCGTCGGCGCGTTGCTCACCATCCGACTCCGCATTCGGCCACAATCCGGTGCCAGTTTCATGTGGGCATCCGCGTGCCTCTTCTGGCCAGCGATCGCGGTGAACTGCCTCGGACTAGCCCTCAGCACAGACCCGCGGAGCGCGATCAACTCGCAAGTCATTCTGCTCAGTCTCGTCATCGGCGTCGCCGCAGTCGTGCTTCTCCTGTTTGGGATCGTTGTGCTGGTCAGCCGGCTAAACAACCGGCGTCAACCCGTCAGTGCAGCAGTTCCCGCCAATTCGATGGCACGCGCGAAGCCGGTCCCGGGGAGGTCCAGCTTTCCGGTCGGCTAGTTGGCTCGGTGAGCTTTGGTCCGAAAACGTAAGCCTCGGTGACGTAGTTCCAGAACCACGTTTCGCCGGGTTCGAATGACTGTGCGAGCGGATGACCCGTGGCCCGCGCGTGAGCCGTTGCGTGTTGGCCGGGTGAAGAATCGCAGCATCCGATGTGGTCGCATTCGGCGCACCGGCGAAGGTGCAGCCACCAGCCCTGACGGGCTTCGCATTCGGCGCATCCGGTTGGTTGATCCATCTCGATATCCCCCTATTGCGCGGTATATCCATACTGACAGAGGCTTCAGCCGAGGTGCATTCGCCGTCGTCCCGAGGGACAATTGACACACGCACCAACCAAGTTGGGCGAAGGGATCGGCGATGGGAAACCTCAACGACTTTCTGCCGAGCGTCAACGGCCTGCACTATTCGAACGACACTTGGCCAAACGAACCGGATCTGAAGATCGCGGGCATCCCGATCGGGAACGCCGCAAAAGGTCTGTGCGGCGGCATGGCTTTCGCGGTTGCCGACCTATTCGCGGCCGGTAGGTTGCCGCCCCCCTCCACGGAGAACCCACCCGCGGGTTCTGGCGCGTTCAAGTTCATCGTCAAGCGCCTCATTGACAGCTTCAACATGCCAACAGGTGTCGCCGAATACTTCGAGTGGATGAACCTGCCAACTCACAACGACGAAATACTGAGGCTGACCACAGTGGTCGGCACAGCCCAGCGAACGATCGACGGGCAACTGCCGAAAGTGCGTCGAATGATCGACCACGGACATCCATGCCCTCTCGGCCTGGTCACCGTGGCTTCGCACAATCCCATGGATCTCGGCCGGAACCACCAGGTGCTCGCTTATAAATACAAGGACGACGGCCATTCGACCACTGTCTGGGTCTACGACTGCGACAGCCCGGACGACGACGACGTCACCATCACGGTCCAGGCCAGTTCTCCGTCGAAAGCGAAGTTCGTGGATTCAACCGGCGTGACCGTTCGCGGATTCTTCGTGGTGCCATACGCTCCGGCGAACCCATCGCCTCTGTTTTAGCGGGGCCTTGGCTGGGGATATTCCTGTTGCGCGCGGTCGCCCTGCCGATACCCTGACTGCATGGTGGTCGAGATCTCCGTGGTGATCCCGGCGTTCAACGCGCAAGACACGATCGGCGAGCAGCTCGAAGCTCTAGCGGCGCAGGAATTCGCTGGCAGCTGGGAAGTCGTCGTTGCTGATAACGGGTCAACGGATGACACCGTCGCTCGGGCACTCGAACACGCTGCATCGCTGCCGGACCTTCGCGTGGTCGACGCATCGCAGCACAGGGGCGCCAGTCATGCGCGCAATGTCGGGGCTGAAGCTGCGAAGGCGCCGTTCCTCATCTTTCTGGACGCAGACGATGCGGCCCAGCCTGGCTGGCTCGCGACGATGGCGGAGGCGTCCCGCACCGCAGACCTCATCGCGGGTCGTACCGTCTTGATCCTGCGGGATGCGGTTGCCGGAGACCAGGTCACCAATCACAGCGCACCGACACCGTGGTCGCGAGTGCTTCCCTCAGGGGGGTTTCTCGACGCAAACCCCGCCGCAAATCTCGGGGTGCGACGTTCTGTGTGGAGCGATGTGGGCGGCTTCCGCACTAACATGCTCGCAGGAGAAGACACCGCCTTTTGCTGGGACGTCCAACTCGCCGGGCACCCCTTGGTGCGAGTTCCCGACGCGGTCGTTTATTACCGGGCGCGAGCGGACATAAGCGGCTTCGCGCGACAGCAGTTCACGTGGGGCGTCGGCGTAGTTCAGTTGTACGTGGCATTCCGCGAGCATGGCGCACCGCGATCATCGCCGATCGGTGCCCTCGCGCGGTGGGCGATTCTGATCGTCAGCTCGCCGGCTGCGTTGTTCTCCGCGGACTTTCGCCGACGCTGGGTCGGTCGAATCTCGCGGCGTGCGGGTCGCGCCGTGGGATCGATACGGTATCGCGCACTCTGCCTGTGATGTCCGACCGACGGTCAAGACTTGCGGTTGGCGCAAACTAACGATCTGGAGCAAATCAATGAGCCTT
>DASXNG010000040.1:0-8832 GCA_036495225.1 Galbitalea sp. | reverse complement strand
GAGGACCCATTCGACCCCCGTGTACAGCGCATTGTCAGGCAACTCCCAGAGCCACGGTTAGGTACCGCTAAGTTTCCTCCTATAGCCTTGAATGTCTTTGTTGTTGCCGTCGGGCGATGGTTCGCACCTCGTCTGATCCCTCCCCTCATGCGTAACGTGAGCGGCCAAGATGTTTTTGGCGGAGGGTGCCACACCCGAGCTTTGTAGGGCAGGGCAACACGAAAGGAGTAGCTTCGTGCGATTTGTTCTCGCAATTGTCTTTTTCGTGCTCGCGGCCCTCGCCATGGGCATCGGCATCGCTGAACGGACGGTTTTTGCCGGCCCAGACCATGTGTCAGTTTCGGCGACCTCCAAGGTCGCTGCGCCCGTCGTCGTCGTCGACGGGTCAGCCCTCAATCTCTACGAGCACACGCAGAATGTGCAGCTGAGCGGTTCGCCGACCGCCTTCGCAGCGTATGGCCGCACCGCCGACGTGCTCGCGTGGGTGGGTGACACCAACTACAACGAGGTCTACTACAACGACAAGACCGGCAAGCTCGCCTCGAAGTTCCACTCCGGTGATTCCGATTCCGTGCCGAATCCGGCCGGTTCCGACATGTGGTTGCAGCAGTTCACCGGAGGCTCGGCAAAGAACTTCGACCTCAAGGTGCCCGCGAGCATGTCGGTCATCGCCGTATCGGATGGCACGGCAGCTGCACCGTCAACGGTGTCACTGCGCTGGCCCGTCGACAACTCCACCCCGTGGACCGGGCCGCTGATCCTCGCGGGCGCTGGCGCGCTGCTAGTCGGGCTGATCCTGCTGCTGTGGGCGTTCGCTCATCTTCGTCGCGCTCGCGGCCCGCGCCGCCAGCAGCCGCCGCGCATGCCGAAACTGCCGCGGCAGCCCACGTACAAGCCAAAGCGTCGTTCGATCACCACTGCCAAGGGCCGCCGATCCGTGCGTAAGATCGTCGCCATCATTCCGATGATCGGTGTTGCGACGGCCGTACTCGTCGGTTGCACTCCGACGCCGAACCCGCACCCCACCGCTCCGAAGTCGGCGCCAGAAGCTGCGGTGTCAACCAAGCTTGAGCAGACCGCAGTAAGCCCGGCGCAGCTGCGCGAAATCATGGCGCACATCTCGGGCACGGTGGAGACAGCCGACTCGACCTTCAACAGCACGCTCATCGCAAGCAGGATGGCGGGCCCGGCGCTCGAGGACCGCGTCGCCAACTACACGATCCGCCAGAAGAACAAGAAGATCGCGCCATCCGTTCCGATTCCGGCCGCGACGGTTGAGGTCATCCTTCCCCAGTCCGGCCCGACCTGGCCGCGCAGCGTGTTCACCGTCGTCGAAGACAAGTCGGGCACGACGCCGACCTACACGGCGCTCATGCTCGTGCAGGACACCCCACGGACCAACTACAAGGTCAACGACGCGACCACTCTGCAGCCGAACACGACGCTGCCAGATCTGGCGCCAGCATCCGTTGGTGCCCCGATCCTCGATGGCAACGGTGGACTGCTGAAAATCAAGCCGAGTGACTTGGCTCTGGACTACGGCGACATCCTCGACAAGGACAGCGCCAGCGTCTCGTACCCGCTGTTCCAGGCCGAGGGCGATAGCTTCAGGACGCAGGTTGGTATGGCATCGCATAAAGCCGCCGCCAAGAAACTGCCGTCCACGGCGCGACTTTCCTACGCGAACAACAATGGCGACGGTCGGGTGATCGCGCTCGCGACATCCAACTCCGGCGCGATCGTTGCGGTCGACCTCAATGAGGTGGAGACGGTGAAGCCTGTGCAGGCTGGCGCCGCGGTGACGGCGACGGGCGCGATCGCGGCACTCTCAGGCAAGACGACCAGCACCAAGGGGATCATTGCCACCTACGGCGACCAGTTGCTCTTCTATGTGCCGTCCGGCAACTCGTCGGGCAAGATAGTTCTATTGGGTTACGCCCAGGGATTGATTAAGGCGCGGGAGTATTAAGCAGTGAGCAACGTCCCCATCTCACCCGGAAGTCTTCGTGGAGCAGTCGATCTTTCGAGTTTGGTGAATCCGCGCCCGGCGCGGGCGGCGGCGGGTGCAGGTGCTGGCGCTGCTGTGCAGGGCGAGTCTGCGACGGATGCGACGTTTACCCAGGTTCTTGACCTGTCGAACACCGTCCCGGTCGTTGTCGAGTTCTATGGGCAGGGCATCGAGCCCATTCTCGGTTCCCTGATCGCCAGCTACGGCGGCAGGCTCGCGTACTCCGTCGTTGACGCGGCCGCGAATCCGCAGTTGGCGCAAGCGTTCCAGGTGCAGCAGGTCCCGACGGTTGCCGCGGTCATCGGCGGGCGTCCGGTGCAGCTCTACGTTGGTGACTACCCGGAGGCCGAGGTTCGACAGATCTTCGACCAGTTGTTGCAACTTGCCGCGGAGCAGGGCGTGACGGGGACCGTTCCCGCGTCCGGCGATGTCCCAGCCGAACCCGTTGAGGAGCCGCTGCCCCCGCACCACCAGGAAGCGTTCGACGCGATCTCCACCGGGGACTACGCAACGGCGATCGCCGAGTACAAGACCGCGATCGCCCAAAACCCGCGAGACGCGCTCGCGGTTGCCGGGCTCGCGCAGGTGTCGTTGCTGCAGCGTCTTGACGGCGTTTCACCCGAAGACATCCGCTCGGCCGCGGTTTCCGGTGACCTGGATGCTCAGCTCGCGCTCGCCGACCTGCAGCTGAGTGAAGGCGACCCGGGGGCAGCCTTCGACCTGCTGTTGACGCTGTTTCCGACACTGGATGCCGCTGGTAAGAACTCCGTGCGCACCCGGATGCTCGACTACTTCGAGATTCTCGGGTCTGATGCCCCTGAGGTGCCGGCCGCTCGTCGTCGCCTGACCGCGCTGCTCTACTAGGCCGGGCTGTTCGTAGTTGATTGAGTCCGCGGCGCCGAAGGCGCAGCCGTGGCGAAATCCCGGCGCAATATCTGGTTGCACTACCAACTTCGCGGCGTACTGTGAAATGCGTGCTCATCTATGGCGGCGCATCGCTTCTCCTACTGCTGCTACTGATGGGCCCGATTCGCTCCCGCACGCTTCGCCGTCTCGACCGCGTTGCGCCGGGTAGTGTCGCATTCACCGTGGCCAATCGGCGATCGTTTTCCGACTCCCTGTCGCTGGCCGCGGTCGGCACCGACCTCGGCTATCGTGCCTCGTCGATGACCTCGGCTCCCTGCGTGACGGCGGACGCCGAAGGCCTCACCTTCTGGGATTGCACGCCGCTGCTCTACGTCGGTTCCATCCACTGGCGGAGCATCTCGAGCGTTGGCGTGCGCGACATCAACGTGCCGTGGCGAAGAATCGCGCCATCCGCCATCGTGGTCGAGGTGCGCGTCGGGGAGGCCGAGATCCCGGTGCCGCTGTTTTCGCCCAACGGCACGCGCCGGATGTTTGCGTCCCGGGCGGAAAGCCGGTGGCTCGCCGGAGCACTCGAGTCGTTGCGGAGTGCGGCCGCGTAATGCTTTCCTGGGGGTCGAGCGGCCGCAGGGCGGAGCCGTTGGCGTCGTCGAGGCCTCAGTTGCGGGGTGACTCGGTGCCGGGTATTGGTTCGTGACACTTCGACAAGCTCGGTGCAAGGATCTCGACGACGGCGCGCTGTGCGGCGCCTGCTCGATCCCCAGCTTCTTGGCGTCTTCTCCTCCACAGGATGGCCGCGAAAGAACTTGTAAACATATTCTGATCTGCATCTTTCGAATGTCGGTGGGGTCTGTCAGGGTGTGGTTATGACCAGTTCAGCCGCCCTCTTTGCGCAGGCAACCGCCGTGCTGGGTGAGTTGGCGCGCGTGGACAGGTCGATGCTTTCCGACGCCGAGGTGATCGAATTCTTGCGGGCCGAAGAGGGTGTGGGCCGCCTGTTGGACACCTCGCGTGCCCTGTCTGCGGGTGAGGTCGCGGAACGGTCCCGCTGGGAGTTGGGGGCCGAGGGCCTGTCGATGCGGTTCGGGCACCGTAAACCGGTGCACCTCATCGAGCAGGTCACGAGGGTGTCCCAGCAGGAGGCCGCCCGGCGCATCCGGGTCGGGGCGGCGATAAGGCCCCGCACCTGGTTCACCGGGGAGGCCCGCCCGGCCGAGCGCCCCGCGGTGGCGGCGGCGATGGCCGACGGGATGCTCGGCATGGACGCCGCGGTCGCGATCATCAGCTGTTTGAAGCAGGCGGAACGCGCCAACACCTCCGCCGTGGACAACATCGACGCTGCCGAGACCGCCCTCGTCGCAATGGGCGCCACCCACAGCGTGCAACTGGTGTGGGATGCGGCCCGCGCGTGGCGGGACGCGTTGGACCCGAACGGGGTGGAACCCCGGTACGAGCAGATCCGCAGCAAAAGCGAGTTCCTGTTGTTCCCGCTGAAAGATGGGCTCACCCCGTTCCGCGGCAACGCTTCCCCCACGATGGCGGCGCAGTTGCACGCCATCTTCACCGATTCCACCTCCCGCACCGCGACCCCCAGGTTCCTCTCCGAGGACGACGCCGCCGCCGGCACCGAAACGACCGTGAACGAGGCCGGCGAGACGATCACCACGATCACCGACCCGCGCAGCCGCGGACAGAAACAGCACGACATCCTCGAAGGGGTGCTGCTGGCCGCGGTCCGGGCCACCAAGGAGGGTCCGGCAAACCTGCGCACCACCGGGGATGTCACCGCCGTGATCCTGTTCACCGACCTCATCGAGAACACCGGCACCGGGATCCTGCAAGGCATCGAGGACCCCGTCCCCGCCGAGGTGATCCGGGAGATCGCCTGCGAGGCCGGGATCCGCAAAATCATCCTCGGCCCGGGCGGGGAAGTGCTGTGGGAAGGGGTGTTGGAGAGGTATTTCACCCCCGCGCAACGCCGAGCCATCGTCGCCCGCGACGGCGACCGATGTTTGGACGTCAACTGCACCGCCCCCGCCACCGCCTGCCACGCCCACCACGTCGTCTTCTGGGCCGACCGCGGAACAACAGATGTGGACAACGGGGTCATGCTCTGCCCCGCCCACCACCACGCCCTCCACGCCGGCGCCTTCGAAATCAAAATGATCAACGGGAAACCCTGGATCAGATACCAACACGACAACCACGACAACAACGCCTGGCAACCAGCAGGACAAAACCGGATCCTCTACGGACGAGCCGCCTAACAGCAGTCTCAACCAGAGTTTGGCGCCTCGGGGAACTTTAGGGGGCGTCGGGGTCTGGCTGGCTGTTCGCCCAATCATTTGAGTCGGTGTCGCTCGGGTTGTGCTTCACGCGCCCGTCGTCCCAAAATGTCCGCTTAATGTCCGCAGGGCTCGTCCGACGCCCAAAAATCCCTGCCATAGGGGCCGCGGGTCTTCGTCCTTGCTCATGCACGCGAGCCTATTGGCGCGCGTGCCTCGCCAACGCGACACATTGCTGGTCGGGCAGCTCGAATTGAGCCGCGTTTGACTGCGCCCAGACTGACCAAGATGTGGAATGCTTCGGCCATGCGTTTTCACGTTCGCAGAGCAACACTGAATCTGGCGGCCGCCAGCGTGGGGGTGCTCTGCGTCGCAGGTATTCTCGCGGGTTGTGCGCCTGGGCGGAGTGCGCCGATAGCTCCTACCGCGTCGAAAGCGCCAAGCGCGTCTGCGCTAGAGACTCGACCAACACCGCGCCCGGTTGCGGCGCCGACGACTGAACGCGCCGCTTTGGCGGCGGCAAACGAGGCCGTGAACGATGACGAGTTGACGTTGTTTCTGGTGTACCAGAACAAGATTCCGGGCGACCTCTACGGCACCTTCGAATCAGGCGCATACCGGTCCACAATGTTCATCAACGCCAACGACGATTTCGAGAGCGGTATCCAGGTCGGCAGTCGCGACTACGGCTATTCAGGCATGACAGGACAGGTACCGCTTTGGTTCCCGAACGATGCCAAATCCTCTACGTCGACCCTGGTTGTCAAGGGCAAGTCCTACCCGCACGCCATCGCCGATTTGACCGGGTGTATTCAAGACCGCAGGGTGTTCGTATTCGCCTACTCGGTGCCCGAGGGCGCAGCGACCCCGACCCCGTTTCCAACGCCGATATCCGGAAGTGTGGCGGACCCGAACCAGTTGACGCCCGCAAGGATAACGGTCGAGTACCAGCCCTCGAAGCGAGTGTGGTTGATAACAAAGGAATTGACTCTGCCTACCAAGCTCGCGGCCTCTCTGTGTCACCCTGCCCACCGCTAGACGGATGCTGCCGGGTCAGGCGGGCGTGAGCCGCGTCGGCGTACGGTCACCGTGCTGGGTCTCGCGACGCGTGCAGCAAAGCTGCGCGCTACTCGACCAACAACATGAGAGCCAACCCGAGTCACCGCGTGCAGCAAAGCCGCGCGGTACCCGACCAACAACATAAGAACCAGCTCGACTAACTACATAACAACCCCGCTGTCAACCGTCAGATCCCAACACGTGTTCTTCAGACTTCCTGTCCTAGAGTCGATTACGCCCACGCCGGGCAAGCCTCGGAGCCATCACGGCGCAAGCGAAGTAGGAGTGCGGATTGATCGGCTCAATCGTGCTTGATCTGTTCTTGGTCGCACTCCTCGTTGCGTACTTCGTCTACGGCTACCGCACGGGTCTGATCCGTAGCCTCGGCGGCATCATCGGTGTCGTCATCGGTGCGTTCGTTGCCATCCTTCTTGTGCCGTTGGTCACATCGTGGGTCGAGGATCCGACCTTCCGAACGCTCGCCATCGTTGCGGTCGTCGTCGTTGTGGTGATCGGCGGCTACTACGGCGGTGCGACCCTCGGAGCATTCATCCAGTCCCGGATGCACGGACGCGGGCTCCGCCGGGTCGACCGCATCCTTGGCGCTGTTCTGACGACGATCGTCGCCGCGCTTGTCGCATCCATGCTGGCAGCCAGCATCGGTGCGCTCGGTGTTCCGTCCCTGTCGCAGGCCATCTCGTCGTCCCGAGTCATCGGCGCTATCAACGCCATCACGCCAGAACCGATCCAGTCGTTCATGGCGCAGGTTCGGTCCGCGACCGTCGACCAGGGGTTGCCGCGCATCGCGGAAGCCTTCGGTGGCCAGGTGTCGACGAGCATCCCGAACGTCAACACCAGCACGCCCGCGCTCAACACCGCAGCTCTTTCGGTCGTGCGCATCACCGGAAACGCCTACGCCTGCGGCCAGAGCCAGTCCGGCTCGGGGTTCGTGGTGAGCCGTGACCGCGTCATCACCAACGCCCACGTCGTTGCCGGCGTCGCGCATCCGGTTGTGGATGTCCGCAACGGACCGGCACTTCAGAGCACGGTCGTCTATTTTGATCCGACCGGCGACCTGGCGGTACTGGATGTCCCGGGGCTCAACCGGAGTCCCCTGAAACTTGGCGCAACGGCGAGCCCCGGCACCAAGGCGGTGTCTGACGGATACCCGTTCGGCGGACCGTTCGTCTCGCTGCAGGTCGGCGTCGACCAGGTCGGAACCATCAACGTCGACAACATCTACGGAACGAAGTCCACCCCGCGTGAGATCTACAGCCTCGCCGCGAACGTGCAGGAAGGCGACTCCGGGGGACCGCTCATGACGACCGACGGCACGGTCATCGGTGTCATCTTCGCCAAGGGAGCAACCTCACCGAACGTCGGTTACGGCATCACGATGAAGAGCGTCGCACCGGTAGCGGCCAAGTCGGGTTCCCTGTCGACCGCGGTATCACCGGGTCAGTGCACCCGCGGTTGACTTCCCGCGGGTAGGTCAGGGCGCAACCGGCCCTGAGGGCGCGAGCGTCGCACGCAAAAACTCAAGCGAACGCCGCCACGCGTCGGCTGCAATAGCCGGCCGGTAGCGCAGCTTGTTCGTGTCGTTGAAGAAGGCGTGGCCCGCGTCATCGTAGACGTGATCCGTGAACTGCACTCCAGCGGCATGCATCGCTTTCTCCACGTCCGGAAGCGTCTTCATGAGCGGCTCGTCCTCGGCACCGTACAGCGCAAGCACCGGGCAATCGAGGTGCGCAAGGTCGGTATGCTCCGGGGGCTGTCCATAGAACGGAATTGCGGTGCGGATGCGGCGATCCGCCGCCGCGAGCGCGAAACTGTACGACCCACCGAAGCAGAAGCCGAGTACGCCAATCCGACCGTCGACTCCTGGCTGTTCCTCGAGGTAGTCGACGACCTTCTTCAGCGTCGCGACTGCCCATGCCGCGTACTCTGGCGACCGCACCGGCGACATCTTGTCGCGCATGAGCGGCTGAGCCTTCGAACGCTCCTCCTCGTCTGAGCTCGCCATGAGCCGCGCGAGCTCCGCGCCGACCTCCGGAGTGAGCCCGCCGTGCGAGAGGATGTCCGGCGCGATCACGAGATAGCCTTCGGCCGCGTAGCGGTCGGCGACATCCTTGATGTGGTCGACCAGCCCCCAGATTTCGTGGATGACAATCAACGCACCGCGTAGCTCACCAACCGCCTCGGCTCGATATGCGGCGAGTGGGCCGCCGGCCAGATTCTCGTCCTCGACATCCGCGTCGTCGAGGTCGACTTCTGGAAACCGGGCGTCAATGTCAATCATGCTCATAGACCAATTCTGTCTCGGCCGAAGCACAAGCGCCTAGAGAAGGCGCAGCGAGAGCGCGTCTAGTGACTCATCAGGTGCTCGACGAAGAGCACGGTCGAAACCCAGATCACTGTGCACAGGACCGCGAACGCGAGAATGCCCCACCCGATGCGTACCCTGGTCGCCCGACGGACCTGCTCGCGAAGTTCTCCGAAGTCGCGGTTGAGCTGTGGAGTGTCCTCCAGCGGCGCGACGGGCGCCAGCCAGGTGGAGTTGCGATCCGCGACATCCGAGATGTTGGCGACGTCTTCGCCCTCGAGCGTGCGATCGAG
>DASXNG010000039.1:0-13903 GCA_036495225.1 Galbitalea sp. | reverse complement strand
TGGTCGCGCCGGCCGCGATAAGCCTCGCTACCTCCAGCTCTCGCAGGCTGAGTGGGCCCGTGTTGGTCTCTGATGCCGGATCCGCAAAGATCGCGTCTGCGGCGACATCGAGCACCGATGCTCCGGCCGCGTCCGCGCGGGAACGTGCGAGTGTGACCAGGCGAGCGGCATCTGCCTGACGCCTCGAACGGTTGGCGCAGTGAGCGAGGTCGATCAGCGCCTGCGTGCCCTCCCACATGCGATCGTTGGCGTCCCACTCGGCGGAAGCCCGCTCGAGTAGTTCGCGCGCGGCGCCCGTCTGCCCCTCGGCGAGCAGTAGCAAGCCCTCGGCATGTACGGCTGACGTCTGGATCCCCGGGATCTCGCGATAGTGCACCAGGTAGGCGCATCGCTCGAACCAATCACGGGCGCCTGCCGCGTGACGCAGCGCGAGGTGCGCGCGAACTCCGGTGATGAGGAACGGGAAAATGTACGCGGCGTCACCGATCGGCTGCGATTTTGAGTAGGCGAACTCGCTGAGTTCGATCGCGAGCTCGGGATGACCGTCCCGCAGCTCGACCTCGGCGAGGCCCCACAGCGGAGGCACCAGCCGCTGCAGCTCGCGCATCTCGGTGCCGATCGCTCTTGCTTCATCGAGGAGCGTTCGTGCGGTCGCGAAATCCCCGCGGCCCATCGCGAGGTATCCGAGCACGATGAGCGCGGCGTTGCGGGTGGTGATACCGCCTCGACCGTCGGCGAGTGCGCGCCGGGCGAGGAATTCCGCCTCAGGCCAGTGGCCCGTGGCCCACAGGACGTGCGCGTGGTGTGCCGCCAAATAGTGGTGGTCGTTCCAGCGCTCGGCACTCGCCGTGTAGTCGAGACCTTCCGCGATCCACTTGAAGGCTCTCGGATATTCGACAAGCACGGACGCGCTGCTTCCGATCATCCGATACCCGCGAGCGGTTTCGGTTTCGAAGCCGGCATCCTTCGCCCTGGGGATGGCGGATTCCAGGAGTGGCCAGCCGAGGTCGGGGCGACCCGCGAACACCTGCACGGCGCCGACCGTCAGGTCGATGTCGATGCGCTCGTCGAGTGCGCCGTCCGCATCGGCCAGCGCCGCCGCCTCGATTCCGGTCTGGAGGGCATCGTCGAGACAACGATCGAGCATGTAGGCGGCTGACAGGGCGGCGAGCAGACCGGCACGAACGCGGATCGGTACATCCGCGCCTACCGCGTCTACGCGAGCGAGCGCATCGATGATCAGTGTCGCGCGAGCGTCGTAGTCATCGCCAAGCTGGTGGCGAGCCGAAGCGAACTTCGGCACCAATTGGGCGGCGGCAATCTCGTCGCCGAGGTCGCGATACAGCCCGATGGCAGCGGCGAATTCGGCCGCCGCGCCTTCGTTGTCGTCCGCTGCGGAAAGTTCCGCGCCGAGCGCCGCCAGAAGCTCTGCGCGTTCGAGCGGGTCGGCGTCCGCCGACATCGTGCGCTGGGCTCGCCGCAACAGTTGGGCAGCCTCTCGGTGAGCCGAAACGCGAACGGCCTCGCGTGCCGCGGTCATCGAGTGCTCGAACGCCTCGCGCGGTCGCCGCGCGCGCTCGAACTGGTCGGATACGAACGAGTCACCGAAACCGTCAGCGACGGCGGCCGCCGCGACGGACGCATGCAGCGAACGTTTACGCAGCGGCGAAACCTGTTCGTAGACGGCATCGCGAATCAGGGCGTGCCGAAAGTCGAAGGTCGTTCCGTCGTTGCCCGCGACGACGAGGCTGTGGTCTGTCAATTCACGCAGCGCGTGGTCCACTTCGTCGGGCGTTACGGCGGACACGCCTTCGAGGAGGTCGACATCGAAGGACCGACCGATGACGGAGGCGGCCTCGACGATCGAGACTGTTGGCGCGGGCAAGGTCGCGAGCCTCATGGTGATGGCGTCGGCGATGGTCTCCGGCACCGAGTCGTTGGTCACGTCGGCGAGCAGTTCCTCGATGAAGAGAGGTATCCCGTCGCTGCGGGAAACGAGCGACTCGACGTCAACCCGCGCGGGAGTGTCTCCGATGATCGACTCGACCATCTCGCTCGTCTCCGCAGGGGTGAGGCGGGGCAGCCGAACCTCCTCGGCGAGTCGCTGCTCAAGCAGTCGTGTCCTGACCCTGCGAAGCGGCGTGCGCGGATACAGCTCGTCGCTGCGATACGTGGCCACGATCATGCTCGGCGTCGTCCTGAGCGTCGCGGCGACCCGTTCGAGAACGTCGAGGCTCAACTCGTCAGCCCAGTGCAGGTCCTCGAGCCGCAGAAGCGTCGGGCGCTCCGCCAGCAAACGCAACACGGCGCCGGCGAGGTCGCCCACCAGGATGCGCCTGCTTCTCGCCGAATCTCGAGGGTCAACGGCATCCTGCATCAGCCGATCGCGTTGCGTCGCCGCGCTGTCGGAATCACCGGCACGCTCCAACTCATCGGCGAGATCGAGCAGAAGTCCGCCGACGGCTTCGAAATCGCGCGGGAACACGGATGCCGTGAGCACACGAGCATCCGGAAGGGCGTCGGTGATCTCGCGCAGCAGCCGCGTCTTTCCGATGCCCGCTTCGCCAGCGATGAGCAGCAGGTGCCCGGAACCCGCGACCGCGGCCTCCCATCGTCTCTCCGCGAGAGCCAGTTGTTCGCCCCGCCCCACGAAGGCAGGCGAGACGCGATCGCGCTTCTCGCTTTGCGTGCCCTCGCTCAGCATGCGAACAGCTTAAGACGTCCCCCGTTCGGGTGGGGGCTTGATCGGTCACTCGACCGATGCCCCGAACGTGTGCCTCTCGGGATGCTGGATACATCAACAACCGAAAGGAGCGCACCACATGGCACAGTTCATGGATGTTCACGACGGCTTTGTCGGCGTGACGAAAGAAGAGCTCGCAGAAGCACACGCCGCCGACCTCGCAATCGAGGGCGACGAGGACGTCCACTTCGAGCGGGCCTGGCTCGACCCCGAGTCGGGCAAGGTTTTCTGCCTCTCAACCGGTCCCTCTCGTGAAGCGGTCATGCGCATTCACGAGCGCACCGGACATCCGACCGAGCAGGTGTACGAGCTCACTGTCGAGGTCTAAGCGGGTGCGGTCCTAGCCGCCCCAGCGTGGGTGCCCCGCCCCATTCCTCCGGCGGGGCATCCCATCGGCACAGAACCAAGGAACAGAAATGTCGAGTTCAACAGCATCACACACTCCCGTCGGGCACGTGCTCGCGGACATCCTGCGGTCGATTGCCGTCCGCGTGGATCGGCCGGTCGTCGCGAAGCCTGCGAAGACCAAGGCACCCAACTACAAGAAGATGGCCCGCCGCGGAGTCACGGAGGACGGCGGCTACGCGCGCCCCGCGTTCCTCTCCAACCAGTCCGGCATCACCGATCACACCACCCGCCTGCAGAACTTTCGGTAGCAGGCCGCGCCACCCGCCGTTCACGCGCTGGACACTTGGCCGAGGGGTCGCGGCGCTATCGTGGCGGCGTGTGCACCGAGTGCGTGGGGCGATAGGCGGATGCTCGCGTTCGTGACGGATGCGATTCTCCAACTCGCGCACACCCCGTGGGCCTACCTGGTGATGGCGGCCATCCTCATCGTCGACGGGTTCTTTCCGTTCGTCCCGGGCGAGACCGGCGTCGTCACGCTGTCGACCATCGCTGCTGCCAGCGGCGGGCAGTGGCTCTGGCTCGTGCTCACCGTCGCGGTCGTCGCAACGATGATCGGCGATGGGATTGCATTCTTCGCCGGTCGTCGAATCGGTCTCGATCGTTGGGCCTGGATGCGTGGACGGCGCATGCAGGCGGCGTTCGCGCGAGCCAGTGTCGGTCTCAACAAGCGACCGGGTCTCTATCTCATTGGCGCGAAGTTCCTGCCGTTCGTGCGGGTTGCTGTCACGATGACGGCCGGCGCGAGCGGACTCACGGTTCGTCGCTACCTGCCGAGGTCCTTCGTCGCATCGACCATCTACACGCTGTACCACGTCGCAGTGGGCGCTGCCGCGGGCTTCTGGTTTCCGATCAATCCGATCCTTGCGGCGCTCATCGCGATCGCGGTCGTCTTCACGGTGGGTTTCGTGCTCGACCGCATCGATCGACTGCGGCGGATTCCGGCGCCGAGTGAATGAGGCACGCGCCACTGCCACACCCCAGTTCCGTATCTGACCCAAGCGTTTGCCTCTTCGACTTTCCCGAGATCGACCTTCCGCCGCGAATTTAGGTCGTTTTGGGGAAAGTCGACGACGCTGCGGCGTGCATTTCGACGCGGGTCCAGTAATCCGTCTCGCGGCGGACGCGGCCACAGCGCCGAAAAGTTTCACTTGAGTGTTGCAATCCTCCCCGTGGCGGACATGTACCTGTGAACCCACGGAAGGGGATCGATGGCTATAGAAACCGAAGCCGAATTCACTGAGGTCTATCAGACGAACTACGCCGACCTGCTTCGCTTCGTGCGTCGGCGCGCGCATCCACTGAATGTTGACGACATCGTTGGCGAGACCTTTCTCGTCGCCTGGCGTCGTCGTCGAGACCTGCCGAGCGACATCCGTCCGTGGCTGTTTCGAACCGCGCGAAACGCGATGCTTAACTCGACCCGTGGCAGCAATCGGCAGACGGCTGTCGCCGTGCGAATCGCGCAGTCCGAACCGTGGGGGACTCGAGACGGACTCTCCGACGTCGAACACCGGGTCGATCTTGCCCAGGCCTGGGGAATGTTAACCAGCCCCGACCAGGAGGCGCTCGCCCTCACCATCTGGGAGGACCTCAGCGCGAAAGATGCTGCGGCCGTACTCGGATGCAGCAGGGCGGCCTACGCCATGCGCCTCACCCGGGCCAAGCGCCACCTCGCTGCACTCCTCGATGCGCCAGCACCCCTCAACACACAACTTGCAACTTCGTGACGACAGGACAACCGATGAAGAACACAACACTCAAACAATTCGCGGCGATGGATGTCGCCCCAGACCCCCAGTTGACCCAGACGGAGCGGGAGCGCAGTTTCTCCCTCCTGCGCGAGGTCCTCGCCGATGACGCCGTCATCTTCGCGCCGGCTCGCGCGGGCTGGTCACGATCCACACGATGGGGACTCGCGATCGCGGGCTCGGGCGCTGCGGCAGTTCTCGTCGTCGGGGCCGTGGTGGTTGCCCCGCACGTCCTGAATCGCGTCAACGTCGGCGACGGCGGTGGGCCGCTCACCGCGGTGGAGCTCGCAAGCTGGACCAGCACCCCGTCCGCGTTGTCGAGTTCGGCGCTCAGTAATGGCGCAAAGTCGTGGTGTTTGGGCAGCATGGAGAGCGGCCCGGGTGCTGGAAGCCCGGCGACGTTCACCAACGCGGACGAGCGGGGCGACGTCGCATCCATGATCATCCATCGCGCCGGGTACACCATGCTCTGCATGACCGGTCCGGATGGCACCGGCTTTTGGGAGTTGGACGGGGATCCGTCCGTAGCGGCACCGACTGTCGCAGCCGACGCGGTCTCGATTGAGTCCGCCGGCAGCCACGGTGACGGTTCAACCGGCTTCACGTACGTCGAGGGACTGGCTGGCTCGTCCGTCACCGCGATTACGGTCCGCGACGCTGGCAAGACCTTCAGTGCGACCGTGGAGGACGGTCGCTGGACCGCCTGGTGGCCGACGGCTGACCCGCACGGCACGATCACCGGCACGGTCACGATCACCACCACCGACGGGGCGAGCCGCACGGTGAAGGGCGAAAACCTGCAGGAGGGCTGACGTACTCCTCCGGGATGATCTTTCTGAGATTTCAGCCAATGGGCAGCATTCCGGCGTACTTTCGAGAGTGAATCAGGGCGCACCTGAAGGGATTGCGGAAATGTCGAACAAGTGGTTGAGATGGGCCCCCGCAGCTGCGGCGGTTGTCGTGGTGGCCGGGGCCGCTATTGCGATACCGATGTCAGCGGATGCAACGGTTAGCCTTCCGGACAAGACGCCGCAGCAGGTGCTCGATCTGGTGGCATCCAGCACCGTCACCGCCTTCTCCGGGGAAATCACGGAGACATCTGATCTGGGCCTGCCAGCCCTCCCAGCTGGGGCAAGCGGCCGTTCGGGCGGTTCGAGCATCGCGTCCGATCTCAGCCTCATCACCGGTACCAACAGCCTGCGTGTCTACGTCGACGGGCCGAAGAACGTGCGCCTACAGGATCTGGAGTCTCTCGGCGAGCGCGACGTGATTCGTCACGGCACGGATGTCTGGGTCTACGACTCCAAGGACAACTCTGTCGGGCACGCCACGGCAACGCAGAAGAGCGGGACGACCTACAAGTCTCCAGACGCGGCCGCGCCCGACTACACCACGCCAGATTCGATGGCCAAGAACCTCCTCGCGAAGCTCGACACGACCAGCACCATCACGGTCGGAGAGGCAACCGATGTCGCAGGTCGCTCAGCGTACAAGTTGATCCTCACCCCAAAGTCCTCGGACACCCTGGTCGGTTCGGTTTCGATCGCGGTTGACGCTGAAACCGGACTCCCGCTCGGTGTCACCGTGCACGCCAAGGGGCAGAGCACCCCGGCGTTCTCCATCGGGTTCACCTCGCTCAGTCTTGCGAAGCCAAGCGCATCTCTGTTCGACTTCACGCCACCAGCTGGCGCGAAGGTGACCGAACTGCAGAAGCCGGACAACACGGGAACCCACGCGAAGCCGAAGACGACAGTCACGGGCACCGGATGGGACGCCGTTGTCACGGTGTCGGCGGCAGGGTCGCTCGGTGAGCTGAGCACGTCGAGCGAGTTCGCACAGTTGACCTCTCCGGTCGCTGGTGGGCGCGTGTTGCACACGTCGCTCTTCAACGTCCTCTTCATGACGGATGGCCGCGTGATCGCCGGTGCGGTTCCCGTCGCCCGCCTGCAAGCAGTCGCCGCGGCTTCGTGACGGAGGGCTCCGGGGCGCTCGCCATCGAGACGAGTGACCTGACCAAACGTTTCGGCCGGTACGCGGCCGTGAACAACATTGGGCTGAGAGTGCCGCACGGCTCCGTCTTCGGATTTCTGGGGCCGAATGGCTCGGGCAAGACCACGACAATCCGGATGCTGCTTGGACTCGCCGCACCCACGAGCGGATCTGCTCGGGTTCTTGGTCACGAGATGCCCCGCGAGGGCGGACGCGTTCTGCCGCACGTGGGTGCCCTCGTCGAGGGTCCCGGCTTCTACCCGTTCCTCTCCGGTGCGGACAACTTGCACCGACTCGATACGGCGGATCGTTACGCGCCAGGAGCAACTCGCAAGGCAAGGGTCGCGCACGCGCTCGAGCGGGTTGGCCTGTCTGCGGCCGCTCACAAGAATGTGAAGGCATATTCGCTCGGCATGAAGCAGCGGCTGGGCATTGCCTGCGCGCTTCTGACGCCCCGTGAGCTGCTCATCCTTGATGAACCGACGAACGGGCTCGACCCGCAGGGGACGCGAGAAGTTCGGTCGCTCGTGCGCTCGCTCGCGGCCGAGGGCACGACCGTTTTCGTCTCGAGTCACTTGCTGGCGGAGATCGAGCAGATCTGCACGCACGCCGCCGTCATGAGCGCGGGCAGCCTGGTCGCGCAGGGCACCCTCGACGAGTTGCGCGACGTTGGCCGCGCGAGAGTCATCCTCGACACACCAGATGCAGCTCTCGCCGCACCCGTGCTTGAGAGATTCGGCATGACAATCGAACAGAGCACGGATGCCTCGCTCTCCGCTCTGCTTTCAGATTCGGAGCCCGAACCGGATGTCGTGGTCGCCGCCCTGGTCGCGGCCGGTGTCCGGGTGCGCGGCTTCGCCCTCGACCGCCCGAGTCTCGAGGATCGTTTTGTGTCGCTGACGGGCGAAGGATTCAACGTTGAGCACTGACACGACGACCGACACCGACGCCACATCGGCCTTGCTGCGCGAAGTCAGCGCACGGCCGTCCAGCGGCTTTGCGCTGTTTGGTTCTGAGTTGTCTGTGCTGTTTCGGCGAAAGCGCACCTGGGCGATGCTCGCCGCACTCGCGGCAGTGCCTATCCTCATTGCCATCGCGGTCCGCGTGACGCGGTCAGGAGCCGACTCGGGCGCCGGACCGGCATTCCTCGATCGCATCGAGAACAACGGCCTCTTCGTGGTGTTCGTCGCGCTCGGCGTGTGCGTTCCACTGTTTCTCCCGCTGACGGTCGGGGTGGTCGCAGGCGACACGATCGCTGGCGAAGCTTCGCACGGAACGCTCCGTTATCTGCTGATAGCGCCGGCTGGTCGCATCCGTCTGCTTGCTGTCAAGTACGGGGGAGCGATCGTCTTCTGCTTCGCCGCGACTCTTGTTGTGGCCGTCGCGGGCGCAGCGATCGGCCTTGCCCTTTTTCCCTCCGGCTCGGTGACGCTCATCTCCGGCGACACCGTGACCATCGGCGACGCCCTGTTCCGTACGTTTCTCATCGCGCTCTATGTCACGGTTTCGCTTATCGGGCTTTCCGCGATCGGGCTCTTCTTCTCAACACTCACCGATGTTCCGGTAGGTGCGATGGCGGCCACCATCATCGTTGCGGTCGCGTCCGAGGTTCTCGACCAGTTGCCTCAGCTCGACTGGCTCCACCCGTGGCTCTTCAGCAATTATTGGCTGGACTTCGCCGACATGCTCCGAACCCCCGTTTCGTGGACCCTCTTTGGCGATAACGCGCTGCTGCAACTGGGCTATGTCGTCATTTTCACCGCGCTCGCCTACGGACGTTTCGCGAGCAAAGACATCCTGTCGTAGCCGCCCGCCTATCAAGAGCACACGGGCGACGACCCGGCTGCCGACGAGGCTGCGATATCCATGTCCCTCCCCACGGTCATAATGGGTTGCGTCTCGCGAGCTCTCGATTCGCGAATCCACCACCGAGGAGTCAGCTGTGATCCATGCCCGAGGACTGGCACGAACGTTCGACACCAAACGAGGGCGTGAACGCGTCGAGGTCAATGCCGTCGCGGGCGTCGACATCGATGTGGAGGAGGGTGAAATCGTCGGGTTTCTCGGCCCCAATGGCGCAGGCAAGACGACGACGCTTCGGATGTTGACGACACTGCTCAAACCGACAAGGGGCACCGCGACCGTCGCGGGGTTCGATCTGGCGAAAGAACCGATCAAGGTACGCAAAAGCATCGGATACGTTTCGCAGAGCGGGTCGACTGCTGGCCAGGCGCGTGCGGGCGAGGAGATCATCGATCACGCGCTGCTCTATGGCATCACTGCCAGCCAGGCTGAGCGGCGAGGCAAGGAGCTCTTCGAGCAGCTTGAACTCGAGGGCATGTGGCAGCGTCAGCCGAAAACCATGTCCGGTGGGCAGCGCCGCCGGCTCGACATCGCGATGGGGCTCGTGCACGACCCGAAGCTGGTGTTTCTTGATGAGCCGAGCACGGGGCTGGACCCGCAGGCGCGCGCCAACCTCTGGACCCATATCTCCGACCTGCGCACCAAGCTCGGCAGCACCGTCTTCTTGACCACGCACTATCTCGACGAGGCGGACGCACTGTGCGATCGCATCCTCGTCATCGATCACGGCGTGATCGTGGCGGCGGACACGCCCGACGCGCTCAAGCGGCAGGTCGCCGGCGATCTCGTGGAACTCGTGCTGGCGTCAGAGAGCCAGGTCGCCGTCGCGGCCGGGCAGTTGAGCGCGCTCGCGAGCGGCGTGAGTGCTGACGTCAACGGAAAGGTGGTCAGCATGCGGGTACCCAACGCCGGCACCGAGTTGCCCGCGCTGCTTCGATCGCTGGACAGCGCCGGGGTCACGCTCGAGGCGCTCGAGGTGCGAAGGCCGACGTTGGACGATGTCTTTCTCACCATGACCGGTCGCTCGCTGCGCGAAGACGCTTAAGGACAAAGCCATGAAATTCTTCTACGACACCGGTGTCATCTATCGCCGTCAACTGCGACTGGCCGTGCGCAATCCCGCGTGGATCATCATCGGACTCGCTCAACCCGTGCTGTACCTCGCGCTCTTTGGGCCATTGCTTAAGCCCCTTGCTTCGCAGATCGGCGCGACAAACGCGTACACGTTCTTCGTGCCAGGACTGCTCATCCAACTCGGTCTCTTTGGCGCGCTCTTCGCCGGATTTGGCCTGGTCTCCGAGTGGCGCGAAGGCGTCATCGAGGCCGAGCGCGTCACGCCAGCGAACCGCGCAGCACTGCTGTTCGGTCGTGTGCTTCGCGACCTGACGCTGCTGTTCGCGCAGAGCCTCATCCTCATTGCGCTTGGCTTCGCTTTCGGGATGACGGGGTCCGTCGGCGGCATCCTTCTCGGTGTTGTTCTCATCCTGCTACTGGGCGGCGCCTGCTCGGCCTCGTCTTACGCTCTCGCGTTGAGTCTGAAGAGTGAGGACGCACTCGCGCCCATCCTCAACAGCATCGCGCTTCCGGTGCTGCTGCTGGCGGGCATCCTGCTCCCGATCAGCATCGCGACCGGCGCACCGCAGTGGCTTGTCACCTTGAGCGACTTCATGCCGATCAAGTACCTGGTCAACGCGCTGCGCGACCTGTTCACCGGAGACGTGCTCACCATCACAACAATGTGGGGTGCCTTGTGGGTGTTGCTGCTCTTCGCGCTCGGGATCTGGTTCGGAACGCGGACGTTCCGCAAGGACAACGCCTAGCGACGCGACACACAATCACGCGCCGTAAACGCGTGCCGGGCTCACGTAATGCCATGATGGCAGGCAACATTCAACGGGACGGAGAAACGCGTGAGCACAGAGTCCGCGACGACGGTAAAAAGCGCCTGGGGACGGGCGACGGCGAGGGTGCGAGTACCCGTTTCGCTGGCACAGATTCCGACAACGGTCGCATCGGCAGTCGCCTCCACCGCCGGTCGATTCACTGTGCTGCACCTGGACCAGTCGTCCGCGCTGCTGACCACGGGGGTGTCGTTCAACTCGTGGGGTGGCCAGTTGCAGCTGAGCTTTGGGGCTGAGTCAGACAGTGCAAGCTTCATCGACGTGAAATATGCGCCCGCGATGCCTACGCAGATCATCGATTTCGGGGTTGGCCGGCGGCAGACGACCTTTCTGGTGAACGCCATCCTGCAGGCCTCGAGCGGGCCTGGCATCCCGCCCTACCAACTTCCTCCGTATTCGATCGACCGCCCCGTTGCCGACCGCGGCGTGAGCAAACTCGCCATCTGGGCGCTTGTTCTCGCGTGCGTCTCGCTGATCATCTTTGCGTGGCTCGGGTTGGTGGCCATTGGGCTGGGCGCGCGTGCGCTCTGGCAGACCCGGGTTGGCTACCAGGGCAGGGGCATCGCGATAGCGGCGATAGTGATCGGAGCCGTCAGCCTGGTGTTATGGGTGGTGCTCCAGGTTTTTCGGATCTCGACGCTGCTCTAGAACAGACAGTTCGGGTTCGCCACGGGACCGGGCTCGGCACACGGTTTCACGGGCTTCGTCTGGATGATCGGTCGAACCGGGAAACCGGTGAAACCGGTCAGCTGCGGGTCGTGGTGGAACATTGGCCATGCACCGGGAGTCTGCACGGACGAAACCCCCGACGTGCCGTCGACGGTGTAGTGGAACACCTGTTTGTGGGAGACGAATGTGATGCCAATCGCGCCGCTCGGATCCGCCGTGACGGTCGCGCTTCCCCTTACGTTTGTGTTGCCGCCCGGGTTGAGTTGACCGACGACGTTCCCGTTTCGCCCATCGAGTACATAAACGCCGCCAGAGTTCGTCGGAGCGAGGACGTACTGGAACCCCTCCGGTGACGTGAATGTGGTCACGTTACCGGTCGACCCGCCGGCGTTCAGGTGCTTGCTCCACAGCACGTGTCCATTCGGACCATTCAGGGCGTAAACCGTCCCGTTTTCCGACATCGTGACGACATCGAGTTGTCCGTTGCCGTTGAGGTCGGCGAGCGCCGGGCTGGGCCAGGATAGTCCGTCGAGCGTCGCCGTCCAGACGCGGTGGCAGGCGGTGTCAATCGCAATGATCTTGTTCGTGTCGGATGCGCCATGGAAGAACGACCCGGTCCCCGTCACGATCCCGATCGCTCCGCGACTGAGGAAACCGCCAACGGCGGGCGCGGACTGCACGACCTGATTCGTGTTGGCCTGGCAGATGAGTCCCTCGTTGGCATCCGGATGCCCTGCCCAACCGTTCGGGCGCAGTATTCGGATGTGCCCACCGTTCGTATACACCTCGTGCAGCCCGATGCCTGCGGTTGAATCGCCACCTTCGACGATGACGTTGTGACCCGTGCCCGAAATGTCTGCGATGGCTGGGCTTGAAAAGTTAGTGTCTGCTTCGAGCCACGGGAACCCATAGTTGGTCTGGCCGGTGCTTGCGCGAACCTCGATCTGCATCTGACCCATGGCACCGCCGATGACGTCAGCAGAGGTTTGCAGACGGCCAACGGCCAGGGACGCCATGACCCCGACGGGGTGCGACGGATTGCGCAGAAGTGAGCGGGGAGAGGTCCTCCACGCCACCGTCCCGTTCGCGTTGACCGCAACGAATCCGCCGGCGCTCGGCTTGAGCGAGACACCCGCGCCGAGGAAGATCCGTGCCGTCGAGCCAGACCCCAGGACCGCGGGAGTCGAGTAGACACCCACGCCCGTGCTAGCGGGGAAGTGGCTAAAGCTTGTGCCGTCCGAGAGGTGGAGCGCTGAGACGTAGCCACTCGTGTCGGCGATAACCACGGAGGGAACCCCGTCGCTGAGTGTGGCCGGGATCGGCCCGCCGTACCAAACCGTACCCGGGGTTGTCTTCTGCCATTTCAGTGTTGCCGAAAAGCCGGTATCCGCGCTGGCAGCCTCAGGTGCGGCAGCGAGGCCGACGCACGTCAGCACCGCCGCGGCAATGACTCCGCTGAGAAGTCGGCGAGCTGGCCTCGACATGGTTTCCCCCAGGCAAGTGACGACCGGGATTCCCCTCACCCCGCGTCGTGCCAAGTATATGGAAGACCCTGCCGAGCGCGACCCCCCGAGTTCAGGGGGTGTGATGATGGTGTCGTGGCGATCGCAGTAGAGACGACCGAGGTTGATTTCGCGATCGCGAACGTCTTCGCGTTCCTGGCGGATGGCACCAACAACACCCTCTGGCACCCGGATGTCGCGCACGTGAGTCTTGCTGATGGAGCACCCGACGAAGCGGTGTGGGTGCAAACCCTGCTCGACGCGAAAGGTCGCGAGCGCACTGCGGACTATCGGGTGAGCTTGTACGACAAACCGGGACGCCTCGAGCTGACCGTGGTTGCGGGCTCGCCGCGGCCCACTATCCTCTACCAGCTTCGATCCCTCAGCGCCAACGAGACTCGTGTCACGTGCACGGTGGAGGTTCGCCCGAGATGGTGGCCGCTGGCGTCACGTTCGATCGGAGCCACCGCGGCAAAGGCGGAGGCAGCAAACATCCTGAACCTCGGCGCTGGAATGCACGCCGTGACCGGTCGAGCCTAAGGGACGGGGTAGGCGTTCGCGACGTTCTGGATGATTGCCGCGACCAAGAGGATTCCAACGACAATCGCGACAATGAACGTCGTCACCTCGAGGGCAACGAACACCCACAGCGGTGCAAGTCCGGTGCCGGTGCGGCGCTTCACAACGACCGATCGCCCGATCACATAGACGACGCTCGAAAGGAACGACCAGGCCCAGTGGAACGGCTTTGGCACCGACAGGGCGCGCAGGCGCCGGTAGTCGAGCCAACCCACGACGACGAGCGCGGCGTAGAGGATCCACCCGCAGGCGATCAGCAGGTAGTAGGTCGGCGTGTAGATCGCGGAATATGTGGCCGCAGGGTCGCTGAAATCCGTGGTCGAGAGCGAACCAATCCAGAAGAATTCGAACGCCACGATCGCAATGGTGGCGAGCGGTCCGCCGATGCTGAGCAGCCACATCCACACCGTGTTGGGATTCGTGCCTTCTGGCGCGCGCAGAGGTGGTGGAGTGGGGTCGTACGTGTGCTCGGTCCACGCGGTGCCGTCCCAGTAGCGCTGG
>DASXNG010000038.1:0-3623 GCA_036495225.1 Galbitalea sp. | reverse complement strand
ATCACATCCTCGTCGACGTTCAAACGCAAAACCAGATCGCGGTGATCGACCCGCGGACCAATCAGATCGTCCGCAGGATCGCGGTGCCGCACTGCAACGACGACCACAGCCTCTACGTCGACTCGCCGCATCGGCTCGCGTTCATTACCTGTGACGGCAATGCCACGTTGCTCACACTTGACCTACGGACGATGCGTTTCACGGGCGTGTTCAGGGTTGGCGCCACCCCGGATGTCCTCGCGTTCGATCCCTCGTTGCATCGCCTCTATGTCTCGGCCGAGAGCGGCACCGTCGCGGTTTTCGCCGAAACCACTCACAGTGCCCATCCGTTGGGGACGGGCTTCCTGGCGTCCGAGGCGCACACGGTCGCGGTCGATCCCTCCACGCACCTCGTCTATTTTGCTCTGCAGTCGGGAAGCGCTGGCGCTCCGCAGCTCCTGATTATGAAGCCGACCTAGGCGATGAGCCGCGTTCTCGCTGCCGAGGTATTCATGACGGCGCACATCGCCGTGACCGCGGCGATCTCCGGCATCCTCGCTTTCGCTACGGCATTGCTGATCTTCCGCCCCCGGCCCGGAGCGGTGCTCGAAAGCGTCGTGCTCGGCGCCCTGACCGCCGCCGTCTTTCTCTGGCGGAAGTCGGCGAACCTCCCGCAGCTCAACACCGACGGCCTCCAGGGCCTCTCCGCCAACGACTGGCTGGCGCCGGTCCTCACCTTCGTCTGGCTCTCGGTCTACCGCCTCCTGCGACCCCCACACGACCCCATCCGCTTCGGCCGGGCGGTCGGAGCCGCGGCAATCATCGCCTTCGCGATCAACGTCATCACGATCTAGCGAACCGCCCGATCGCATCGCTCGCCATGCGGCCGCCAGTCCGTTCGCGTCCCAACAGGTCGTAGAACCATGGTCACGGATTTGGCGACGCGCTGAATTGAAGCGGCTCCGGCGCAGGCGTCCCAGGAGTCGCGCCAAGCTGTGATTTCTTCTCGGTCGATGACCAGCTGTGCGGGCGGTCGCGTGATTTGAGAGGTCGATGCCAAGCACGCTTAACGGCGTGGCGTCGGCCAGCCACAAGCAGCCGAACGGCCTGGAATCAGATGATTTCCAGGCCGTTCGGTGGCTAGTCCGGAAGGCCTACTTCGGCTGGACGGTGACGGTGAAGCTGTCGTTCGCTGGGTGTGTGTCCACGCCGGCCATCGCGACCGTCGCCGTGTCGGCGAATATGCCTGCCGCACTCGCCGCCGCAGAGAACACAATGTCGGACTGCTGCCCCACGCCAAGGTTCCCGATGTCGCAGTGGACGCTGTTGGTCACCAGATTCACCGAACACGACCCGTTGTCGATCGTGACCGCGCTGCTCAACAGAATGGCGCCCGGCAGCGGATCGTCGAACGTGACGCCTGACGCGGGCAGCGGTCCGCTGTTCTTGACCTGGAACGTGTAGCTGAACGTACCGCCGATGGGCGGCGAGCCATTGTTCGACGAGCCGGTGACCTGAATGTCTGTTGGTCCCGGCTGCGCGTCAACCGGCAGCGAGAGCGAGTCCCCGAAGCCCTGTGAGACCCCGGGAGATCCCGGCACGGGCTCCGACGCCGACACGCCGAACGGGATCTCATACTCCCCCACCGCGGACTCCACCAGGGACACTGTCGCCGTCTCCGAGGCACCCGGGGCCAGGCCAGGCATGCTGCAGAGGACCGACAAGCTTTGATTGCCGCCCAGTCGCGTGCAGCCGCTGATGTTCCTCAGCGTGACGCCGGAAGGCATCTCGGCCTCCGCGACAACGCTTGTCATCGGGAGCGACGTCGTATTCGTGGCAGTGATCGTGTACGTCGACGCGATGCCTGCGACGACCGGCGATGCGACGCTCACCGAGACCATTCCGGTCGGCGAGGTCGCGCTCTCCGCAAATGCCGCGGGAGTCACGATCAGCATTCCACTCGAGAGTCCGACAGCGGTCGCGAATACCCCGACCGCGGCTCTTCCCCGCCGGCCCGCTCCACCCCCTACCACACAATTCCCGCCAGTCCCCTCTCTACGAAGTTGAGCTCGAACCCGTCCAGCCAAACCGTCGCTGCATCCACGCGCATCGACCCGCGGATTCATACGCCCCTCCTTCAGTTGTTGAGGGCAGCTAAGACCGGCAAGCCGGCCGCCCAAACGCCTCCAAACCGATAGACGCCCAGCCACACCAAATCCTTCCCGCGACGCCTCTCCGTCGGGCAACGCACAACCTTGGCCTCGAACGTGGCACGCGAGCTGACGGGCTCACGTCGTCGTCGCGATCGCGGAGCCTCGAGGGGCTCGCGGGTGTCCCAACCTTCTCGCGTCCGACTTCGCCCGAACCATGACCGCCACCGAAATCAACATCACCAGCGGGGCATTCGTCGACTGACATCGACCACATGAACTCGTGCGGCCCGTGGCAAATCAGACGGACAAATGGTTACCCAGCCCAGCGTATTCCAAAGGTCGGGAAGCTGGCGCCGGGCACCACCTACCGCGCGGAACGAGACAGAGGAAGGCAGCGGGAAAGGGCTCTCTCAGTACGCGGCGATTAGTTTCCCCGAGCCCGTCGGTCTGTTAACGCGAACCCGGACCGGATGACTGGAGAACCACTGATATGGCTGATCACGCGTCCCTCGCTGGTGTCCGTACCTGGTATGACGAGCACGGCGACGGCGATCCGCTCGTGCTGCTTCATCCCGGCGGGGCCGGGGTCGATTCGAGAGCTTTCGGACCGAACCTCGGTCCCCTCGCCGGTCGCTTCCACGTGTACACACCAGAGCGCCGCGGGCACGGACGCACACCGGATGTCGCCGGTCCTATCACCTTCGACGCGATGGCAAACGACACGATCGCGTTCTTGGAAACCGTCGTCGGCCAGCGAGCGCACCTGGTCGGCTCCAGCGACGGTGCGATCGTCGGCCTGCTCGTCGCGCTGCGACGTCCCGACCTGACCGGCCGCCTCGTGCTGGTCGCCGGCCCGTTTCACTTCAACGGCTGGCACCCGCAGGTGATCGATCCCAATAACGGGCCGCCGGAGTTCCTGGCGCAACTCTACGCAGAGGTCTCACCCGATGGGCCGGATCATTATCCGGTCGTCGTGCGCAAACTAGCCCAGATGCACCTCGAAGAGCCGACGCTGACCGCGGATGACCTACGCCGGGTCAAGGCCCGAACGCTCGTCATGGTCGGCGATGACGACGAGGTCCGCCTCGAGCACGCTATCGCGATGTACCGCGCCATCCCCGCCGCCGAACTGATGGTCGTGCCCGGCACATCTCATGGGCTGCTCGTGGAAAAGCCGGACCTGTGCAACGACGTCATTCTCACCTTCCTGACCACAGATCCGGTCCCCACCATGGCCCCAATCCGTCGCGCGACCTAGCGACGCATGCAGCGGGACGGCGCTGGCGTCACATCGGCGTGCAAGCCGGTCTTCAGCTCCGTGTTCTGCCTCTGCCCTCCGCACGATGGTCCAGGCTGGACCCAGCCAAGGCCGCGAGAGTCCCCCTTCCACGAAAACTCGACGGTCTCAGCCGGATCAGCCGGTCCGTCCATGACTGCCGGTTCGTGTCGGCGAGGTCGCAAAAGGAGCAGCTGAGCGATCACGGCCGGTCC
>DASXNG010000037.1:0-5985 GCA_036495225.1 Galbitalea sp. | reverse complement strand
GAGACTGCGGTCGCTGCCGCACTCCCAAATGCGACACCCGAGATCGCAAGGGCGCCAACCGCAGCGGTTGCGATAGCCCCCTTCGCAATCCGGGCGCGCTTCATTGCACGATTTTCGGGCAAGGTGTTTCCTCTCGGGTTCGAAAACCATCCGTTCTCGAAACGTAAAACCGATTCACGAATGGTAAGTGCACCCACAGTAACCGGACGGACCGACAATTCTGTACGGATTCGCAGAAATTGATTTCCGTTGGATAACAAAAGGGATATCGGGCCACCCGATCGGGGACAAATAGACGTTTGCGGCCGCGAATTGCTACCGAACCTGGTATCAGATCGGGTGCTAGAACCTACTGTGCGTAGTCGGGCGCAGGCGGCAGCCCGAAGAACTCCTCGAGGGTCTCGACGCCTTCGTTGTGCATCTCGGTCGCGAGCGGAACGCCGATGTACCGAAAGTGCCACGGCTCGTACTCATAGCCGGTGATCGCCGTCTTGTCGGCCGGGTAACGCAGTAGATACCCGTATTGCCAGGCATTCGCGGCGAGCCATTTGCCTTGCGGCGTTGTCCCGAAACACGCGGCGAGGGCACAGGTCGCGGGGACGGCACTGATGTCGACCGCGAGGCCGGTCTGGTGCTCGCTGTACCCGGCGCGTGCGCTCTGGATGTCCGCCTGCTTGATGCCAAGGCTTCTCACCCACCCGTCGTAGGTGGTTTTTTGGGCAGAGTATGAGCGGAACGAACTCTGCACCTGCATGGGCCCAGCGCCGGCTGACTGTCCGGCCGCGAACATGGCGACGAGCGCGTCCGCCGCGACCTTTCGCATCTGGGCAGGGTGGTTGTGCGCGACCGGGACCTGAACGATGTCCGAGGGCCAGTACGTGAGCGGGTTGAGTGGGCGGAGCTTGTTAACGACGACCCAGTAGCTGTTCGGATTCGTGATCGACTGCGCCTGTTTGTTGAACCCGCTCGGCGTCGGAGTTGGCGTCGGAGTCGGAGTCGGCGAGGGCGCCTGCGAAGCGGAGGCCTCGGGACTTTGCGTCGCCGTGCCCTGCGCTGCGGCGCAGGAGGACGAGGTGCCGAGAACTACGGCGGCTAATAAAACGGCAGAGAAAATCCGGGTCTTGGTCGGCACGCAGTTGAGTGTAACGGCGAAGCCCGAGCGCAAACTTCGGGCCAAATTACTCCGTGAGGAGTAGGGGCGTTCATTGCCAGCATCCCTGCCAGAGGTGTAAGTTTGCAGTCTACGCAAGTTTCTGCCGCTGTTGGCTGCGAGTCGACAGCGGCCACTTTCATGTAGCGCTGGTTTTCCAGATTCCTAACTCAACTCACATTGCACGTTTCAGATAGAGGTTCCATGTCCGCTGCAGAATCCCAGCCGTCGCAGTCGAAGTCAAAAGCTCGCGCAGCCGCTGTCAAGAATTCGGGTGGGGTGATGTCCCACCGACAGATCCTCCTTGTGATTTACGGCCTGATGGCGGGCATGTTCCTTTCCGCCCTCGATCAGACTGTTGTCGGTACGTCGATCAGAACGATTTCGGATGACCTGCACGGGCTCAGCGAACAGGCGTGGGTGACGACCGCGTACCTCATCGTCTCGACCATCGTCACGCCCATCTACGGCAAGCTGTCCGACATCTTCGGTCGCCGACTGCTCTTCATCATCGCGATCTCAATCTTCCTCGTCGGCTCGCTGCTCTCGGGCTTTGCTACCTCAATGTACGAGTTGGCCGCATTCCGTGCCATCCAGGGTCTCGGCGCCGGTGGTCTGATGGCCATCCCGCTCGCGATCATGGGTGACATGCTCGCGCCACGAGAGCGAGCCAAATACCAGGGCTACTTCCTTGCCGTGTTCGGCATCTCGAGCGTCATCGGACCACTCATCGGTGGGCTGCTCGCCGGTGCAGACCAGATTCTCTGGATCACCGGATGGCGCTGGGTCTTCCTCATCAACATCCCGATCGGCTTCATTGCTCTGTTCCTTGTCGTGCGCTTCCTGCATCTGCCGAAACGCAGCGCCAACCGCGATGTACGCATCGACTACTGGGGCGCGGCAGCGGTCGTCGTCGCGGTTGCACCACTGTTGCTGGTCGCCGAGCAGGGCCGCACCTGGGGTTGGACGAGCGGCGGATCGTGGGCGTGCTACATCGTCGGGGCGCTCGGTATCATCGCGTTCATCTTCATCGAGCGCTACATGAAGGACGCAGCACTCATCCCGCTCAAGCTCTTCAGAAGCCCCACGTTCGCGACAGCAACCATCCTCGGTGTCATGGTCGGTTTCGGCATGTTTGGCGCGCTGTCGACCATTCCGCTGTACTTGCAGATCGTCAAGGGATCCACCCCGACGCAGAGTGGTTTCCAGTTGCTTCCGATGATTCTCGGTCTCATGATTTCCTCGATCGTCAGCGGCCAGCTGATCTCGCGCACCGGCAAGTACAAGATCTTCCCGATACTCGGCACCGGGTTCATGCTGGCCGGCTTCGGGATCCTCGTCACGATCACCGCCGACACGAACTACTGGATTCTCGCGGGGGCAATGCTGCTACTCGGCCTGGGTCTCGGTCAGCTCATGCAGACCCTCACGATCGCCAGCCAGAATGCGGTCGGCGCTCGTGACATCGGTGTTGCGACATCCTCGTCAACGTTCTTCCGTCAGATTGGTGGAACGCTGGGCGTTGCGGTCATCTTCTCGGTCGTGTTCAGCACCATCGGCGGGACGATCCAGACCGCGCTCACGAAGACGTCCACGCTGAAGGCCGCGCTCAACGCGGCCCTCGATCCCGCCGTCAGCGGTGCCAAGAACAACACCGCGATCATGCACACGATCTACGACAAGTTCGTGGCTGGCATCACAGCGCAACTCCCGCCGGGCACCGACTTGTCCAACCCGGCCGTACGCGAACAGGTGATCAACCACGCACTGCCAGCGATTCAGACTCAGCTCTCCAAGGCGACCAGTGCAGGCGGAAGCCTGGACGGTGACACGTCGTTCCTGAACAACGCGAGCCATGCGCTCGCTGCGCCGTTCCTCGACGGTTTCTCGAACGCCATGGTTGCGGGCTTCTGGGTGAGCGCGGCGGTTGTGCTCGCGGCATTCATCCTGTCGTTCTTCCTGAAGGCGACGCCGCTACGGGCAAAGTCCGCAATCCAGGAAGTTGCGGATGCCGACGAAGCGATCATGGCCACGCGCGCCGCCGAGACGTTCGGGTCCCAAATCAACCCGGATGTCGACACGACAGGAATCGAAATCATCAAGGCACAAGAAGAGGACGAAAGAGTCGGCAGCCTCTAGCTCTCCCGACTTCGGCAAGAAATTGGGGCGCGACCTGCGGGTTGCGCCCCAATTTTTGTCTCTTTGGTAACGATCGTGGGAGCGCTCTCCGAAACAGCTTGACAGAATCAATCGCAGCTACATATTGTTAGCTCGATCTTGTGAGAGCGCTCTCACGCTGCGGGGCGCGCTCTTGAAGACAAACCCCTATCCACGCACACAAAGGAGTGACCGTGAAGCTTTCACGACGCACCAAGCTGTCAGCCGCAGTTGTCGGCGCAGTGTCCCTTGCACTAGTTGCTACCGGTTGCAGCACATCCGGCGGCGGCTCCAACTCCAGCTCGCCCAACACCATCACGTACTGGGCAAGCAACCAGTCGGGTACAACCACGGCAGCTGACGTCAAGATCCTGAAGCCAATCCTCGCGCACTTCACGAAGGAGACCGGAATCAAGGTCAACCTTGAGGTCATCGGCTGGGGCGACCTGCAGAACAACATCAACAACGCCGTCTCTTCGGGCTCCGGCCCGGACGTTGTGAACATCGGTAACACCTGGGCGCCGTACCTTGCGGCAACCAAGGCGTTCGTGCCCTTCTCGGGCGCGGCGGCCACGGCTATCGGCGGAACTGACAAGTTCATCCCGACCGCACTGGCAACCGGTGGCCTCGCCGGCCAGGCACCGACCTCGGTTCCGTACATCGGTCTCTCCTACGGCCTGTTCTACAACAAGGCAATGTTCGCGGGCGCAAACCTCAAGGCTCCGACCACGTGGGAAGAAATGGTCTCTGACGCACAGAAGCTCACCACGGGCGGCGTGTACGGCATGGGCCTCGAGGGCGGCAGCTACACCGAGAACGTGCACTTCGCGTTCATCACGGCGGAGCAGAACGGTGGAGAGTGGTACGACGCGTCGGGCAAGCCGACCTTCACCACTGACGCCAACGTCCAGGGTGTTCTTCGCTACCTCAACCTGATGCAGGACGACAAGGTCGTCAACAAGTCCAACGCCGAGTACAGCAACGGTACAGAGGCAATGTCGGACTTCGCCAAGGGCAAGGTCGCGATGGTCGTCAACCAGAACAACGGCTCGAGCACGCTCACCGCTGACGGAATGACCGGCGACAAGTACGGCGTCGCTGCGATCCCGACCACTGCTGGTGGCAAGAACATCACCTCCGGCATCCAGGGCATCAACCTCTCGATCTTCAAGAACTCGCCGAACCAGAAGGAAGACCTCGAGTTCGTGAAGTTCATGACGAGTGCCTACGCACAGAACGCAATCGGCCTCCCCTACGCGACCATCCCGGTCGTCAAGGGCGTCGCTCCTTCGTTCTCGTCTGACAAGGACTTCGAGGCAACGTTCACGAAGATCTACGACACCACCTCGGCTCCGTACCCGCTGGTTGCTTCAGAAGGTGCATTCGAGCAGCAGGTTGGAACGGCTCTGAACGGGCTGTTCGCAACGGTTGCAACGGGTGGCACGGTCACGGCAGCTGACGTCAAGAAGGCACTGCAGACCGCGCAGGACAAGGTCCTCGCAACTCAGTAAGTAAGTAAGGCACGACCCAGTCAACACTGGGGGCGCCGGACCTCGTTCGGCGCCCCCACCCAAGTCTGGTAATGCGCGTCACGCGGGCCGCGGGAGATGATGAAACTCCCGCGGTTCGCGTGAAGGCCGCATTTCGGATCAATAGAAAGGCACGCCGAGTCAATGGCGATTACGACAGCCCCGAGTCAGCCCGTGGTTACGACCACAACGGGCGGCACGAGCGGCAAGAAGCTCCCCCGAGCGCGCGGTGGCCAGGTCCATCGCTGGCTGCCCTACGTTCTGATTGCCCCAGCGGTAATCTTCGAAATCCTCATCCACTTCATTCCCATGCTCACGGGAATCTGGATGAGCTTCCTCCAACTCACCGGTGCGTTCATCGCGAACTGGTCAGAGGCCCCCTTCATCGGCGTCGACAACTACAAGATCGCCCTCAGCGCAACCAATGCGCAGGGTGCGGCACTCCTGTCGTCCTTCGCGATCACCTGCGCGTTCACGCTCCTCGTCGTCGCCCTTTCCTGGGGACTGGGGATGGGTGCGGCCGTGGCGCTGCAGCGCACGTTCCCGGGGCGCGCGATCTTCCGAACGCTCTTCCTCATTCCGTACGCGATCCCCATGTACGCCGGCATCATCGCGTGGAAGTTCATGTTCCAGCAGCAGAACGGTGTGATCAATCAGATCCTCGTGACGCTCCACCTCGCCAGCCCGGACAATCTGCCCTTCTGGCTGATCGGGCCAAACGCCTTCATCTCCGTCGTCGTCGTCGGCATCTGGCGCACCTGGCCGTTCGCATTCCTGATGTTGATGGCTGGCCTCCAGACCATCAACGAAGATCTCTACGAGGCATCAGCACTCGACGGCGCGAAGCCCTTCCGCCAGTGGAGGGCCATCACCCTCCCGGAGCTCGGCGGTGTCAACCGAGTGCTCGTGCTCGTGCTGTTCCTCTGGACATTCAACGACTACAACGATCCGGCCATCCTGTTCGGCGAGGGGCAACCCCCGTCCGCGGACCTCGTCTCGTTCCACATCTACAACAACTCATTCATCAACCTGAACTTCGGATTCGGCGCAGCGATGTCAACACTGCTCCTGGTGGTCCTCATGATCGTTTCCGGCGCATACCTGCTCTTTGTGAACCGGAGGTCCGCTCGTGCGTGAAACTATTGGCTT
>DASXNG010000036.1:0-3389 GCA_036495225.1 Galbitalea sp. | reverse complement strand
AGCTCGCCCAGTCCTGGCCACCCCAACCGTTGAAAACCCACGTCACGGCACCCAACGTCGATCCGTCGACAACAAAAGTAGGACCGATGTCGCGAATCCACGCGTCGTCGATCTCCCGCACCCGCACGTCGATCGAACTGTCGAGGTAGCGCGGGGCGATGTCGACATCACGCGGATGCACAACCACCGTGACCGGCTCGAACTCCGCCGCGGCGTTGGCGACCGCAGCCCAGGTCTCGCGGGCCTCCTCCGCATCCGACGCGGAGTCGCCGAGCGTGTACCCGGCGGTCGGCCATGCGAGCCAGAGGCGATCCTGCTGGGAGCCCTCTGCGGGCATCCGCCAGCTCACTCCGCGACTGCTTCGGTGAGCAGGCCATACGTGTCCGGTCGGCGGGTCGCGAGGAACGGGAACAGGTCGAGCCAGTCTCTGCGCTGCGCCAGGTCGAGATCCGCGACGAGCACACAGGGCTCGCGTCGCGGCGCCTGCACGAGAACTCGACCGTACGGGTCGCTCACGAACGACGAACCGTAGAAGGTGTTGCCCGGCGTGCCATCCGGGCGCGCCTCTGTGCCGGTGCGATTCGGCACCACCATGAAGAGCCCGTTCGCGATGCCGTTTCCGACGATGACCTGCTGCCAGAGCGGTTGCGTGTCGAACTCCGGATGGTCCGGCTCCGAGCCGATCGCGGTCGGGTACACGACGACGTTCGCTCCCGCGATCGAGTACGCGCGCGCGACCTCCGGAAACCATTCGTCCCAGCAGGTCGGCAGACCGAGGCGAGCATCGCCGAGACCGTCGAGCGTGTAAACCGGGTAAGGGTCGGTCGCCGGACCCGGGCGGAAATACTTGTCCTCGTAATACCCGGCGGTCACCGGAATGTGCAGCTTATTGGTGGCCGCGACCAGGTTGCCGGCCGGATCGACAATGATCGCGGTGTTCAACCCGAGCCCGTCCCCCGCATCCGCTGTTCGGTAAAGAGAGATGTGCACGAAGACGCCAGCGCGCCTGGCTGCGCGTGCGGCGAAGGCGAAGGTTGGACCCGAGTCGAGATCCTCTGCGAGCTCACTCGCGGTCCCGTTCGGCAACGTGTCCGCCGGATAGCGGCTCAGCGTGATCTCGGGCAGAAAGACGATGGAAGCACCGGATGCCGCGGCCGCATCAATCGCCGCGTCCAGCCATGCAGTCATTTTCGTGGCATCCGCTGACCACTCGTGTTGCACGAGGGCCACGCGAAGCGGATGTCCCGCGGGCTCGTGAACGCGAGCGGGCGACGGAAGAATGGATGGCGCGGTCAGCACTCGGATACTCGCAGTCACAGTTCCTCATTCTCGCGCTTGGAACCCGCAACCGAGTACCCGATTTTCGCGAAGTGGCGTGCAGGCCGATTCGGCGGTGGCCGCTAACATCGCAGCGTGCCGACACCCGAATCACGACCTCGCGGCCTCCCGAGGTTGCGCAGCTGGGTCATCGGCGCAGTAGTCATCGTCGTGATCACCGTCGCCCTCGTCGGTTCGCTGAATCCGTCCCGAGCTCCTGAGCGAGCCGCGCCCTCGCCGGTTGCCACCTTCAACGATGACGCCCCAGCAGACCCTTCGACTCCCCAGCAGCCGTCCGCTCCCCCGCAGCTTCCCGTTACTGTGACCGACGTCGGGAACACTCCAGCGCTCGCGCTGCTCACAAGAATTCCGATCAAGCCAGCACTGACGATGGCAGGCTATGACCGCACGGGCGACTTCGGGCGGGCGTGGCTTGACGAGAACCACAACGGATGCGACACGCGCAATGACATCCTCGCCCGCGATCTGACCGACATCACCAGGTCCGGAGGCTGCAAGGTGATGACAGGACTTCTCGTGTCGCCTTACACGGATGTTCTCATCCATTTTCAGCGCGGCGTCAAGACCTCCGCGTTGGTCCAAATCGACCACGTCGTCGCGCTGGGCGACGCGTGGGAGACCGGCGCACAGGCACTCAGCCAGGCCCAACGCGAAACCCTCGCGAACGATCCGCTCGAGCTGCTCGCGGTCGACGGAAGGTCAAACGATGTGAAGGGCGACAAGGATGCCTCGGAGTGGCTGCCAGGCAATGCCGACTTCGAATGCGCCTATGTCGCCAGGCAGGTTTCGGTCAAGTTCGCATACAGACTGTGGGTGACGGTGGCCGAGCGCTCCGCCATGAAAGCGGTGCTCACTCGGTGCCCGAACCAGAAGGCAACTGCTTCGCAATTCACGCACTAGCGACGACGGCGCGCCGCAGCACTGTGAAATTCATTGACGGACGTTGTTAAGCGCTCATATACTCCGAGGTAGGTACGTGCGTATGCCTCCCCCCAAGGCCGGCGAACGGCACAATCCGCATTCGGCACCCCCACCGAAACGCGTAGCGATGTAGCTCAAGCCTGCTGGCCAGCTACTTGGCCACGCGATTGCTGCCGCGCTACCCGCAAGTTCCTGTACCCCCGGAAATGCAGGCAAATGTGAAACCCCACACCACTCATATTGTCCATCAGTCAACGCCAACCCCGAACAGTGGCGGTAGCACGAACGCGGGGAATTGGTGTGAGGCCATCTGGTGACCGCCTCGCAGGGGCCACTAGGGGACGCCTCTCAGTATCTCCCCAGCTTTAGCGTCGGAGCGTCGCGCCGCCACAACGCACACGTTCAACAGGCCACCAGGTCCGGCCAGGCCATGTATGCGCGCTATCGCCACGGGCTCGCCGTCACTGACACGAGCATCATTTTGGTGGTCGCTGTGGCTGTGATGTTCGTTTCGCGGGAACCGCTAGCCCAACTTCCCTTCGCGCCGCTGTTTACCGTCGTACTTGCCATCGCGCTCGTGGCCAACCGCTCGCGCAGCGAGAGATACATCGGAACGGGCGCGGCCGAGTACGGCCGCGTGATCGCAGCAACCCTCTTCACGTTCGGCCTGCTCGCGATCCTGGTGGCGCTGCTCGACGGTGAGCACGTGCAGGCTCTCTTCTTCTTTGCGTTGCCTGCTGATCTCGTGCTCCTGGTCGTCGGTCGCACTCTCTGGCGCGACTGGCTGGTCAGCCAGCGCAGGGACGGTCGCAATCTTCCTCGCGCGCTCGTCGTCGGCTCCGAGGCGGAGGTTGTCGCGCTGACGAGGCGGATCTCGTCGACACCGGAGCCGCCGTACTCCGTCGTTGGGGTCGTGCTGGACGGTTGTGACTCCCGATCGATCGAAGTCGCTGATCGCAGCATCCCCGTGCACGCTGGACTCGGCAACATCTCCTCGTCCGTCATGTCGACTGAAGCAGACATCGTCATCGTCACCGGCAAGCAGTCCGGCGACCAGAACTTCATTCGCGATCTGAGCTGGTCGCTCGAGGAAACCTCGGCTGGGCTCGCGCTCGCATCCGGCCTGGTGG
>DASXNG010000035.1:0-32309 GCA_036495225.1 Galbitalea sp. | reverse complement strand
GATCTTCTGCGCAACCTCAGACCAATTCGCCGCAATGCAGCAACATTCATCTTCGAGCAGGCGCTCACGAACTGCTTCCGCTCCGGGTTCCCCCAGTAAGTAGGCCAGTAGCGCCGAAGCATCGAACAGAATCACTCGGCGTCCTCGATCAAGGAGGCGGCGCGCCGTTCTGCGATCAATTCTTCGACCAAATTCGAACCCGCGAGCTGGCGACGCACGATCTCCTCGAGCTCTTCCCGGCTGTGCAGCACGACCCCTTCGTCGGTCTCGATCGCAATCAACACTGTGCCTTCTGACCAGCCGCGGTTCTGCCGGAGCTCCGACGGAAGTACGACGCGACCCTTATTTCCCACCGTCATATGATGTGTGTCACCCATACCACGACGTTACCACCGCATCACAAATCGTGGATAATTGAGGCCTGTCCAGACCTGTGAAGGAGGGATCGCAGCGCTGCCCCCACAACTGGCCACAGCCAGATTCCCGACGACACGCCACAATAAGAGGGCTGCGCACGTCGGGGCGTGGTAATTCGGGGGAATTTCTTCAATGTCAGCAGGACATTCGGCAATCGACGACGTCGCGCGCGAGCGCCTCGTCGCAGAACAGGCCACGTACGCGGCGCAAACCGCTGCCCAGATGCACGCCCGCTATCTCGAAGCGGCAGACAGCGAAGACCGTCTCGCTGCCATGTTGGAGCCGCTCCGGGAGCAGGGCTTCCACATCCTTCAGGATCGGCTTCGGCCAGGCTCGACCCGTTCCACGGTCGATCTGGTTGTGGTGGGGCCATCCGGTGTCATCATCGTCGACACGTCGACGTGGGGCGACGTCGACTTCGCCGACAACAAAGCTTTCTGGGGCACGACCGATGTAACCGATCGGTACGTGACCCTTCGTGACCTCGCCGACGCCACCCAGCTCTCGCTTGCCGAGATTGGGATGGCGCCAGGCGAAATCCGCGTCGTCGCCGTCTTCATGGGTAAGAGCCGCCTCCACGGCTATGTGGGCGGCGTCGACTTTATTGGTGAGGATGAGGCGGCAGACTTCATCCTCAATCGGGGCGCTCGGTTGCGGCCGGCGGCGGTGGATGCTGCGCTCGACGCTGTCGAGGCGCTGTTTCTGCCGTTCTCATCTGACGAGTCGCCAGCTGCCTTTTCGGAGCCAGACGAGTTTCCGGAACCGGTGGTGTGCGTCGCGGAGTTGCAGCAGGCTCTGCTCTCGAGCATCGACGCCGCGCCCATCGAGGACTGGATGGCGTTCCTCCACCCCGAGCAGGCGCGCCTCGCGAGCCGCTCGTTCAATGGGCCATCACGCATTCGGGGCGCCGCTGGCACCGGCAAGACGGTCGTCGGACTTCATCGCGCGGCGTACCTTGCGCGCACGCGTCCCGGTCGCGTTCTTGTCACGACCCTGGTCGGCACCCTGCCCGTGGTGCTCGAGCAATACATGCGCCGGATGGCTCCGGATGTCGCGGATCTCGTCGAGTTCACCGGCATCCACTCGTTTGCTGCCGGAATTCTGGAAGACCGTGGTGTTCCGTTCAATCCGGATGGCGCCGCCGCCGATCGCACCTTCGATCGCGCGTGGGCGGATGTCGGCGAGAACGGCATCCTGTCGGAGATCGATCCGCGCCCGGACTATTGGCGTGACGAGATCATCAGCGTCATCAAGGGCCGCGGCTTCACGCGTTTCGACCAGTACGCGGAGCTCGCGCGCACGGGTCGGCGCCGCGGACTGAACCCGGAGGCGCGCTACGCCGTCTGGCAGCTGTACAGCGAGTACGAGCTCGGGCTGCGCGAGAAGGGCGTTCACGACTTCGCGGATGTCATCAACCTCGCCGAGCGCTCGCTGCGCGCGAACCCGCTTGATGGCTATTCGGCTGTCATTGCCGATGAGGCGCAGGATCTGTCGGTCACGATGATTCGCCTTCTGCACGCCCTGGTCGGGGATGCCCCGGACGGCCTCAACCTGATCGGCGACTCGCAGCAGACCATCTACCCGGGCGGCTACAAGCTCGGCGAGGCGAATGTCTCGGTTTCCGGTCGCGGTGTCGTGATGAAGCACAACTACCGCAACACCGCCGAGATCGCGCTCACCGCAGGCGAGCTGTTGGTCGACGACGACCTCGCGGACGAGGATGCCCTGGCTGCCGCCCCTTCGATCACTCGGCACGGGATGCGGCCCCGGGTCTCTCGTTTCACGTCGCGTTCTGGTCACGACCGCTCGCTGCTGCAGCAGGTGCAGTTGCTGCTCTCGAACGGCATGGCTGGCAGCGATATCGCTGTGCTGACCCAAACCAACTTCGTCGCTTCTGAGGTTCTCGCGGCTCTCACCGCTGCGGACGTGCCTGCGGTCGACCTCCGCGACTACGACGGTCGTCGCTCCGGCGCGGTCACGGTCGGCACGATCAAGCGCGCGAAGGGGCTCGAGTTCAAGCAGGTGCTTGTGGCGCGTACTTCGGCTTCGCTGCTCGAGACTGTGTGGTCGTCTACTGAGGACGTCGAGGTCGAGCGCCGGGAGCTTGAGCGACGCGAGCTTTACGTGGCGATGACGCGGGCGCGCGATGGGGTTTGGGTTGGGGTTGCTTAGGGTGCGACGACAATGTGGTCGCCGTCCGAATTGCGGGCTTCGGGCGCGGCCCTGCGCGTACTAACCTGGGCGAAACTCGAGGAGCAGCATGGCTCGTTTCTTTGGCACACCGGTTGGTGTCCATGTCGGTCAACAATTCATCGACCGCGCGGACGTTCGCGCATCGGGCCTCCACGCGCCGACTCAAGCGGGCATCTCCGGCACCAAGCTTGAGGGCGCCGATTCAATTGTCCTGTCTTCGGGATATCCCGAAGATGAAGACTTCGGCGACTACATCATTTACACCGGAGAAGGTGGTCAGGATTCCAATCGGAAGCAAATAGCTGATCAACGAGTTGAGAGTCCTGGAAACGCCGGGCTGATAACGAGCTGGACCGCTGGACTTCCAGTCCGAGTGCTGCGCGGGAGCAGACACAAGTCGCCATTCTCACCGAAAGGGGGCTATCGCTACGCCGGGCTGTATCGGGTCACCGATTTTTGGCAGCACCGGCGTCAGAGCGACGGCTTTGTCGTCCTGAGATTTCGCCTTGAGAGGCTCGATGAGCAGGCTCCATACGTTGCGTCAATTGATCCAATTTCGGATCCGGCCTTCGCTACGAGCACAACGACCCGGCGAATTCGCGACACCGCGCTCACTCGACAAGTAAAGGCGCTTTACGACTTTGCGTGCCAAGTCTGTTCTGAACAGATCTCCGGACTCAGTGGGCGCCTGTACGCCGAAGGCGCGCACGTTCGACCACTCGGTAATCCCCACCTGGGCGACGACGCACTGAGCAACATCTTGTGCTTGTGCCCGAATCATCACGTCGAGTTTGACCTCGGCGGATCGTACATCGCCGATGACTTCTCCGTTGTGAAGAGCGACACCGGTGCTCCCTTCGCGCAACTTCAGTTCGCGAAACAGCACGTCCTCAACGTTGAGAACGTCCGCTATCACCGAGATTTTTGGGTCAAGCCCACCCCGCTACATACAGTCGCCTAAGACCCAGATGTAAAGCCTGCCGAACTCGGTTCGGCGCGACACCCGGCCGAAGGCCGGTTTGGACGCGTCGCTTCGCGGCGCTACTTAACCAACAACAGTATTGACAGTCTCGGTCATCAGGGTTCGTGGTGCCCTTCCTGAGCCTCAGGGACCGGGCTCGACTTACGCGACGAATGGGTCGAGCGCAGCGAAAACTGCCGCCGGACTCTCCATGTACGGGAGATGGCCTGCTTCCGCGATGAGCTCGAAACGGGCATCCGGGATCGCCGCGGCGTATGCACGACCATAGGTCGCGGAGACCACGCGGTCGGACTCGCCCCAGAGCACCAGCGTCGGCACATGAATGCCAGCCAGTCGAGACAGCAGCGTCGGGTCGTAGCCATACGGGTCGCCCGTCAGCGCGAGCAGGGAGTCCTGGTTGCCCTTCATGATGGCCAGCACCTCGGGAGTTGCGGGCGGCGGCGTGAAGTTGGCTGGGTCGTGGAAGCTGAGCTTGGCCAGCTCCTGGGGCGCGAGGCCGGTCACGTTTGTGATGGTCTCGCCCGGGACATCCACCCCGACTCCGTTGATGATGACGAGGCCCGCTACGCGGTGAGCATGGTCGGCGACGGCCATCTCGGCGGCTAGCCAGCCTCCGATCGAGGAGCCGATCAGGATGACGTCGGTGAGGTTTTCGCGGGCGAGCATGGCGAGGTAGTAGTTCGCGAGGGCTCGAATGGTGTCGATTGAGGCCGGGCGCTCGGTGCCTGCCCAGCCCGGGTGGGTTGGGGCGATGACGGTGTGCGATTCGGAGAGGTGGGTCGCGAGAGGTGCGACCGTCAGCGGGCCGCCGCCGCCGTGGAGAAGAAGGATGGTTGTCATGCGGTCCAGAGTAAATCAACATGTTGATATACGCAAGTTGATATAGTGAAGCCATGACTTCTGAGGCACAGGTGACCGCGCGCATCCTGAAGCGTGCGCAGTATCGCAACCACCGGGCCATGGACCGGGCGCTACAGGGCGTTGGCTCCAGCCTCGCCCAGTGGGACGCGCTGCGGGCGATCTCGGAGGCGCCGGGGTCATCCGCGCACGACCTGGCCGTCGCGACGTTTCAGAGTGACCAGGCGTTTGGGACGCTGGCCAATCGGCTGCTTGCGCAGGGGTTGATCGCGCGGGTCGCCGGGCACGGGCGGCGGGTTGAGCATCGATTGACGGAGGACGGGGAACGGATGTTGGCGGCTGGGGTTGAGGCGACGGCGGGGGTTGCTGGGAGGAGTTTTGCGGGGTTGAGCGCAGCTGAGGTGTCGGAACTTCACAGGCTGCTGCTCAAGGTTGGGGAGACGTTGGAGTAGGCGTGCGGGATTTCGCTACGCGTCGCTTCGCGGCGCTACTCAATCAACTACAGAAGAGCACGCGGATCTCACACCAAAAGGATGAGCAAAGGCACAGCGCGTTTGCGGCGCGTGCATAGCTATTGCGCGCACACTCGATGCATGGAACCCGCATCCGCCATCTTCGAAGCCGAGCTTGTCGAGCACCTCGGCCCCGGCGCGAACCAGCCCGGCGCGATTGTGCCCGGGCTGCGGGACGCCCTCATGGCGGAGGAACCCAGCCACGTCGACCTCGTCGTTCGGCGACGGGATGACGGCACAGAACTGGTTCGCACGCCCGCCGACCTCGGGTCGCCGGACGACCTGCTCGCAGCCGCCCAGCACGACCTCGCCACCATGAGCGTCGAGGAGTTCGTTGCGGAGTGGCAGATGCCGCAAGCTCGCCGAAGCCGTTAGGCCAAGCTCAGTCCGTCGCCTGGCCGAGCAACCCAGACGAGAAGCTCACACGTCCGCCGGCGACCGTGAGTTCCGCGTGGAGCCGCGCGATCTCATCCGTCTCCACAGTGAAGTAGTCGTCACTCAGCACCGCGAAATCGGCGAGTCGACCAGCGGCAAGAGTTGCCCGGTTGCCTTCGTCGAACGAGAACCACGCACTCCCGCGGGTGTGCAGGTCCAGTGCCTCGGCCCTCGTGGCAAGGTGTCGAGCGTCCCGCTGCGACGAACCATCCAGCGATCGGCCGGCGACCATCCAACCCAGTGTCAGCCACGGGTTGTGTGAGGAGGCGCGGGTTGCGTCCGAACCCAGTCCGAGTGGAACGCCCGCTTCCGTCAGATCCCGAAGTGGCGGCACGTTGCCCATTGCGTCAACACCCCACGCGGCCTGCGACGCCCCCGACCGGAACACCTGCCTCGCGTCCAGGACGATGCCGACGCCCAGTGCCTTCAACCTCGCGATGTTGGTCGGCCCGATCTGGTCTGCGTGGGCAATTGAGAACCTCAGAGCGCCGATCGGCGTCACCGCATTGGCGCGCTCCCAACAGTCGAGGATGCGCCCGATGCTGTCATCGAGAACCGCATGGATGTGCAGCGGCCAGCCTCTGGATGCGACGAGCGAGCTGATGCGGAACAGCTCCTCGAGCGCGTCATCCTCGATCCAAAAATCGGTGAGTCCCTCGAAGTCGTGACAACCGAGGTGAACGACCTCGCCGATGCCGGTGACCCGAAGCCAGTCATCGCCGAATCCCCGGTGCTCGAAGCGCAGCCACTCGCGCACCTGGTCGTACTCCTGCCCCGCGTCGGTCGCGGACAGGTACATGCGCGTGCGAACATCCAGCGCACCGCGGCGCCAGAGCTCGTAGATGGCGTCGTACTTTTCCGGCGCCATGCCGAATCCGCCCGGGTCGCAGATGCCCGTCAGTCCGAGGGCGGCGAAGTCGCGGAACATTCTGCGCGTGCTCTCGACCTGCTGGTCAGGTGTCGGCATGCCGGCGGCTGCGAGAAAGAGGTTGTAGGCGGGCAGGCCACGAACGCTTCCAGTTGGGTCCCCTTGCTGGTCGAGGTCGATCAGGCCGGCCATACCGGCGGCGGCATCCGCCAGATTCGCGGCAGCACTCGCTCGCGAGTTGGCGACACCCACCTCGTACAGCGACTGCACATAGACGGGATGCCCGGGAGCGACCTCATCCAGTTCGAGTCGAGTTGGGAGCCATCCACCATTGAACTGGGTCTGATGCCAGCCTCCGATCACCGTGATCCAGGCGCCGGCGGGAGCCGAACTGGCGGCGGCCGCGATGGTCGCGAGCGCGGCCTCCCTGGTGCGCAGGCCGTCCCAGTGGAGCTCCTGCGTCCAGGTCGCGCCGCCGCGAATCGCGTGGCTGTGGGCGTCGATGAGTCCGGGGATGACGGTGCGCCCCTGTAGATCGATGCGGTGAGCGCGCGGGAATCGATCCGCGAGGTCTGCGCCCTTGCCAACCGCCACGATTCGCGAATCGGAAACGGCAATCGCAGTCTGATCGCCCGGCTCGTGCCCGGCACCGGCCCACACGCGACCGTTGAGGTAGAGAACGGCGCCATCAGAGCGCGAATCCGCCATGTTTTCCCCGGATCAGCAGCAGTTTTGCAATCGATTGTCTTGCCAGCGTACCCTCCAGATCTGCCCAACCAGAGAGTCTGCCGCACACGAGTCGCAAGCCATTGCAATCGATTGTGACCGAGCTTAAGCTGCTCGCAACTAGGCACGGACTTACAAAGGAGTTGGTTGGATTGGCTGGAAATATCCTCGAACTACTCTCGGCAGACAACAGCGTTCTGTTGCTCGTCGACTACCAGCGCGCGATGTATGCGGGCGTTGGCTCAGGCAATCGAAACGCGATCAATGACGGCGTCGTCGCTTTGGCGAAGGCGGCCAGGATCCTGGATGTTCCGGTCGTGCTCTCCTCGATCTGGCCGGACGGCAACGGCGAATTCACGCCGGAAGTCACGAGCCTGTTCCCCGATCAGCCACCGATCGCGCGCGGCATCATGGGATTCGATGCCCTCGAAGACGAGCCCGTACTCGCTGCGGTGAAGGAAACCGGACGCCCGAAGGTCGTCGTGTCTGGGCTGTGGACGAGCATGTGCTTCGCCAACACCGCAATTCACGGCGTTCGCGAAGGCTTCGATGTTTACGGAGTGATGGATGCCGCGGGCGACTGGAACCCGGACACCCACAAGTACGGGGTGCAGCGCATGGTTCAGGCCGGTGTAGTACCGATCACGTGGATGCCCGTGGTCTCCGAATGGATGCACGACTGGGGCAACCCGAAGGCCGACCAACTCAAGCAGGAGGTCTACGGGCGCTACGACCCGATCCTGGCGATGTAGCCTGTTCGACTACTCAGCGGGCGTATCGCTGCTCGCTGGGTCTTCGGCTTCCACGTCGACCTCGGTCGCCACCTGAGCCTCGGCCTTGTGCGCCGGTGACCCGGGAAACCCAGTACCCCATCCACTCATTGAGTTCACTCACCTCTCGCCAGTGAAACCGTCGTTGGTTCTCACCGGGAGCATAACTCGCGACGACCACGGAGCCTATCGAATCCGGTTCTCCCGCCGATTACTGTGGGCGTAATGGCCAAGTCGTCGGTGTCTGCGTGGGCTCCGCTCGCGATACCCGTGTTTCGGGTGCTCTGGTTCGCGCAACTCGGCTCCAACATCGGCACCTGGATGCAAACGGTTGGAGCCCAGTGGTTCCTCGTCGAGAGCGCGGCCACTGCGACGGTCATCGCCCTCGTGCAGACCGCGAGTCTGGCGCCATCCATCGTTCTGTCGCTGCCAGCCGGTGTTCTTTCGGACTCCCTCGACCGCCGCAAACTGCTCATCTGGGGCTCGATCGCGAGCGCGATCGTCACCATCGCCCTCACGATCGTCGCGGCCGCGGGTGCCCTGAATGCCGGGCTGCTTCTCGGGTTCACGTTCCTGCTTGGTGCATCGTCCGCGCTGACCGGTCCAGCTTGGCAGGCGATCCAGCCGGAGCTTGTTCCGCGCGAACAGATCTCCGCGGCATCCGGTCTCGGCGGGGTCACCGTCAACGGGGCCCGGGCGGTCGGACCCGCGCTCGCCGGCCTGATCCTCTCCGCATTCGGCACGCCCGTCGTATTCGCCATCAACGCCCTCAGCTTCATCGGTGCCGCCGCCGCGTTGCTGTGGTGGAAGCGTCCGCGGCAGCCCGGGCTGGATGATCCCGAACCGTTCTGGGGTGCACTCGCGGCGGGCGTGCGGTACGTCGCATCCGCCGGCCTGATCCGACGGATTCTGCTGCGGGCTGCGCTGTTTGCGCTGCCGGCGAGCGCGCTCTGGGCGCTATTGCCCGTCGTCGCGCAGAGGCTGCAACTCGACTCCGCCGGGTACGGCGCGCTGCTCGGCGCTCTCGGCATCGGTGCCCTGCTCGGAGTTGTCGCACTCCCCTACGCTCGAGCTCGGGTGAGTGACAACGTAATGCTGTTCGTGAGTGCGCTGCTCTACGCGGTTGGGGTCGCCGGCGCGATCTTCCTGCCGTTCCTCGGCACGTTCATCGTGCTCATCTTTTCCGGCGCCGCCTGGATCGGAACGCTGACCGTGCTCAACGCCTCGCTGCAACTCACGCTCGCGCAGTGGGTGCGTTCGCGCGGCGCCGCGGCCTACATCGTCGTCTTCATGGGAACAATGGCGATCGGCTCGTTCCTCTGGGGGCTGCTCGCGCAAATGATCGGGCTCGGCTGGGCGCTCGGCATCACCGTCGCGGTGCTCGTGTTGGTCGCCGCGAGCGTCATAGTGCTGCCCCTGGACCCCTCGACCGGGCGCATCGACCGCTCCATCGACCTCGCCTGGCCCGAGCCGACCCTCGTCTTCGAACCCCAACCGACGGATGGCCCGGTCACAATCTTCGTCACTTACCGAGTGGCCCCACAGAACCAACACGAGTTCCAGACCGCGATGAAATTGCTGGGGGACTCACGCAAACGCACGGGCGCGAGCAGGTGGCGGCTGTTCCGAAGTGGCGAGGATGCGTCATCCATGGTCGAGGTGTTCACGGTGCCGTCGTGGGCGGAATTCCGCCGGCAGCAGACCGAACGCCTCACCGGCCGCGACCGCGAAATGCGCGCCGCTGTCGTCGAGTTGAGCCAGGGTATGCCGAAGGAAGAGCACTTCTTCCCACCCGAGGTACTGCCGGAGTAAGGGTTCGACGCCCAGCTTCTGCGCGGCTACTCAACCAGCGACTGCCGCACCACTACCGTAAGGTCATGTCGCAGCGAACCTCCCGAATCGCCGTCTACACCGTTGCCGCGCTGAGCGCCGCACTCATGCTTGCTGGCTGCGCGCCGACCCCCGCACCAAGCACGACTCCCTCCGCAGCGTCGTCGGCTCCGACGTCATCCTCAACTGCATCGAGCACGCCCTCGGCCGCGCCATCCGTGGCCCCGACGAGCACGGCGGCACCGGGTGCGAAAGGCTGCGCACCGACGACAACGGCAATGCCGGTTGGCGCCGGAACGAAGAAGATTCTGGATGTCGACGGCGACGGCCTTGCCGACACCGAGTGGATCAGCGACACCCCCACACTGAAATTCGGCGTGACCACCGCCTCCGATGCGACGTTCTCGTACTCGCTGGACACTGCATCCCCTGCTCCCCGCGAAGGGTTCGTGGCGCGGCTCAATGATCACCGCATCGTCAGCATGGTTGACGACAACCGCAACGTGTACGTGCACTTCATCGTCAACTGCGCGTGGGTGACGCCCAAGAACTCGCACGGCCAGCAGTACACATTCGACATGAACGACTTCGCGGGGACCGGCACGGGTGTCGGATGTTCGCTCGGGTACGTCGTCGGGTACCAGACAGTGCCCGTCGGCTCGAACTTCACCGTCACGGAATCGAAGATGCAGCTGAACACCATCGGAAGCTACGCATCGCCTGGATCCTGGACCGCTGTCGTCACGAACGTGCCGGCGAGCAATCCGCACGTGAAGGCGGCGAGCACAATCTCGTGCGGGACGGCGACGCTTGCGAACAGCGGGGTTAGCGTCGGGTAGGGAGGGGTTGCTCGGGGGCCCTTCGTGAGCCTCAGGGACCGGACGCTTCGACGGGCTCAGCGACCGGGGCGGGGAAGATTGCTCCGAGGAGGGTTGAGGCCCAGCCGATCAGGTCGGCGTCGTCGAGCGGCTCTCCGTTCACCCGCGGCATGGGTACCGAGAGCGCCTTGGCCTGGGCGAAGTACTTCGCGCCCGGATACATCCGCTGTAGTCGCACCTGGATCGAATCCGCGAGATCAGCCGGCGCAACCCGCAGGTTTGTGCCCATCGCGACAACTTCACTCAGCCCGGCCTTCACCGCGAGACGCCGCAGCCGCGAAACCGCGATGAGGTTGAGCACCGCGGCAGGCGGTTCGCCGTAGCGGTCGGTCAGCTCATCCAGAACGTCGTCGATCTGATTATCGGTGGATGTCGGCGCCGACGCCGTCGACAGCTTTTGATACGCCTCGAGGCGCAGTCGCTCGCTCTCGACATACTCCTCGGGGATGTGCGCGTCGACGGGCAGCTCCAGGCGGAGCTCTGTTTGTCCCTCCGCGACATCCCCTCTGAAGGCACTGACGGCTTCGCCGATCATCCGCAGGTACAGATCGAACCCGACGCCTGCGATGTGTCCGGACTGCTCGCCGCCGAGCAGGTTGCCAGCCCCACGAATCTCGAGGTCTTTCAAGGCGATCTGGATGCCCGCGCCGAGGTCATTGTTCGCAGCGATCGTCGACAGGCGGTCGAGTGCTGTCTCCGACAGCGGCTTCATCTCGTCGTAGAGGAAGTACGCGTAAGCGCGCTCACGCCCACGCCCCACGCGACCTCGCAGCTGGTGCAGTTGCGAAAGACCGTACTTGTCCGCGCGATCGATGATGAGCGTGTTCGCGTTGGCGATGTCGAGGCCGGTCTCGATGATCGTCGTCGAGACGAGCACGTCGAACTTGCGCTCCCAGAAATCCACCATCACCTGCTCGAGCACGTGCTCCGGCAGCTGGCCGTGCGCAACCGCGATCCGCGCGTCGGGTACGATTTCGGCCAGCTCAGCCGCGACTCGGTTGATGGACGAAACGCGGTTGTGCACGTAGAAAACCTGGCCCTCGCGCAGCAGCTCTCGGCGAATCGCTGCACCGACCTGCTTGTCGGAGTACGGGCCAACAAAAGTAAGGATCGGATGCCGGTCCTCCGGCGGTGTTGCAAGCGTCGACATCTCGCGGATGCCTGTCACTGCCATCTCGAGTGTGCGCGGAATCGGCGTCGCCGACATCGCCAGGATGTCGACGTTCGTCTTCAACTTCTTGAGCGCATCCTTGTGCTCGACGCCGAACCGCTGCTCCTCGTCGATGACGACGAGGCCGAGATCCTTGAAGGTCACTGAAGCCCCAAGGATGCGATGGGTACCGATGACCATGTCGACGCTGCCGTCGGCGAGGCCGTCCATCGCTTCCTTCGCTTCCTTGTCGGTCTGGAAGCGAGACAGCGCGCGAAGATGCACCGGGAATCCAGCGAACCGCTCGGTGAAGGTCTCCATGTGCTGTTTCACCAGGAGCGTCGTCGGAACGATCATGGCGACCTGCTTGCCATCCTGAATCGCCTTGAACGCAGCGCGCACCGCGACCTCGGTCTTGCCGTAGCCGACGTCGCCGGACAGCAGGCGGTCCATCGGGATCGGCGACTCCATGTCGCGCTTGACCTCGTCGATCGTGGTCAGCTGGTCGTGAGTCTCAACGAAGGGGAACGCCTCCTCGAGTTCGTGCTGCCAGGGGGTGTCCGGCGGGAAGGCGTGACCACGTGAGGCCATGCGAGCGGAGTACAGCTTGACGAGCTCGACCGCGATGTCGCGAACAGCCCGCCGCGCTTTGCCCTTCGCCGCAGCCCAGTCGCTGCCACCCATCTTGCTGAGGGATGGCGCCTCGCCGCCGACATAGCGCGTGAGCAGATCGAGCTGGTCGGTCGGAACGTACAGCTTGTCGCCCGGATAGCCTCGCTTGTTCGGGGCATACTCCACGACCAGAAATTCGCGTGTCGACTTGACGGGATTTCGGCCGCCGCTGGACACCTCGCGCTGGGTCATTTCCACGAACTTGCCGATGCCGTGCGTCTGGTGCACGACGAAGTCGCCTGCCTTCAGCTGCAGCGGGTCCACGACGTTCTGTCGCTTCGTCGCCAGCCGCTTGACCTGGCGGGAGTCGTATCCAGCGGTGCGGCCGTAGAACTCGGACTCGCTCAACACCGCGAGCTTGATCTCCGGGATTTCGAAACCGGCCTCGACGGATGCCTTGAGCAGATACGCGACGCCGGGCTCGGCTCCGCCGGTCCCAGAGTTCGAGCCGGTCCCTGAGTTCATCGAAGGGAGCGCGGTGACTATGCGCGCGCCGACCTCATGCTCGCTGAGCACGTCCGCTGCACGCTCCACAAGACCGGTGCCGAGGGCCGCAATGGCGACGGTCCAGCCATCCTGAGTCAGGTCGCGAACGTGGTCGATCGCGCCGGTGAGCTGGCCGGCGAAACTTGGGACGGAGGTGCCCTCGATGCGGATGTATTCGGAGTCGTCTGTCGTTGATTGAGTAGCTTCCGCCGAAGGCGGCAGCGTATCGAAATCCCCAGCCGCGCCAGCACCGGTATCGAACTTAGACAGCGTCCACCACGCGCGATCCCCCGCGCTCAACCGCAGCGCGCCGAGGGTCAGGAAGTCGCCGGAATCCAGGTCGATCGGCGCCTCTGCACCAGCGGTCGCGGCATGCCAGGCCGCGGCCAAAAACTCCCGGTTGGTCTCGAGCAGGCTGACCGCTCGCGTCGAAACTCGTTCGGGCGAGAGCACTGCGATCGCGGCATCCGCCGGCAGGTAGTGCGTCAGCGGCACGAGCTTGTCGACCAGCACCGGCGCGAGCGACTCCATTCCCTCGACCGGGATGCCCTCGGAGATCTTCGCGAGCATGCCCGCGATGGACGGAAACTCGTGCTGCATCTCGCGTGCACGCTGCCTTACCGTCTCGCTCAACATCAACTCACGGCTGGCCGGAAACGTCGTTGATGCGAGCGGATCACCTATGCTCCGCTGATCGGCCACCGAGAAGTACCGCAGCTGCTCGACTTCATCGCCGAAGAATTCGACGCGCACCGGGTGTTCGGCGATCGGCGAGAAGATGTCGAGGATGCCGCCGCGCACCGCGAATTCGCCGCGCCGCGTGACCATGTCGACACGCGAATACGCGAGGTCGACGAGCTGTCGGCCAATGCCTGCGAGGTCATATCCGCGGCCCTGGGCCGTGAGGGTGATCGGTTCGAGGTCGGTCAGGTTGTCGGCGAGCGGCTGCAGGGCGGCCCGAACGGATGCGACGAGGATGAGGTTCCGGTCAGGGCTCTTCTCCCACGATCGCAGCTTCCGCAGCGCATCGATGCGCTTGCCCACCGTCTCCGCGCTCGGGCTGAGCCGCTCGTGCGGCAGCGTCTCCCACGCCGGAAACTCGATGATCTCAGCATCCCCGGCCACGCACTCGAGCGCGGCGTGCAGTCCCTCGGATTCGCGGCTCGTCGCGGTGATCGCAAGCAACACCTGCGGTGCACCGCGCTTTGCCAGCAACCCCGACAGCAGAGGGGCGCGCAGCCCGTCGACAAGGGAGAAGTCGGCGCTACGGGCGCTGTAAGAAAGTGCGTTCTCGAAACTGCGGGCGCGCGAAAGCCCCCCGATTAATGATTCGAGTACCACCCCTCCAGTCTAGGCGGGTGGGCTGACGCCTTCCGGTGGGGTGTCCCCTGCCGAACTTGGCACCCCACGGCCGACTCGAAGCCCAGTATTGTTCGAGCAGACTCACGGAGCGTGAGCGCCGATTGGGGGACAGTATGGCGTGGAAGACCGAAGAAGAGAAGCAGCAGGAGCGCGCCGAGAAGCAGCGCCTCGCAGCGGAAGCCGAGGCCGAACGTGCCCGGCAGGTGCAAGCCGCACAGGACGCTCGTGCCGCCGCAGAGTTCGCCGCGAGCCCGCTTGGTCGCGCGACAACGGCCCACCAAAGCAACGACAAGTTCTTCCAGTTGGAACTCGCCGTCAGTGAGTTGCGCGGTGGTACATCCTTCTTTGGCTCATCGTCAAACGTTATCCAGCACACCGGCGCCGCTACCGACCTTCTCGGGCAAATCGAGGACGTGGGATGGCACCTCGAACACGTCGGCTACGTCTTTATTGAGACCGGAGCGACAAGTACAAACCGGGTGCTCTCGACCGGTCAGGGAACGGTCACCGAAGGCAACGTCACGGGGATCTACCTGTTCCGTCGCGCTTAGCAGCTAAGACGCGACGGTTCCGTCGAACTCAGTCGACGTGCGCGCGGCGATTGGCGTGACCGGGATCGGCGCGGTCGCAGTAGGCACGGACGCCGTTCCGCCGACGGCGACCAGGGCGGGCGCCGACTGCTTAGCCAGACCGTCGATGAGCGACGGGTACTTTGGCTTCCAGCCAAGCTCCTTGCGGATGGCCGCGCTCGAGAGCTCGATGCGAGTGCTCGTGAGAAGCTGCGAGCCGAACGGCGCGGCGATGCGCACCACAGAGTCCGGCAACTGCGTTGGCGGTTTGAGACCAGCCGCCGACGCGCGTGCGATCTCCCGATTGCGGTAACTCATGGGCGAGTCATCCGCGACGTTGTAGACCTTGCCGGGCTTGCCCTTCGTGAGGGCGAGAACTGCGGCAGCGGCAGCGTCCTCGACGTGAAGCATGGGCAGCACGCCGGTCCACGAGCGTGAAACCGGTGACACTGTCGTCGCGATGCTGTCGTAGATGAGACCGTAACGGAGCACCACACCGCCGAACGCACGCGTCTGTTGCTCGAGGCTGCGCAGCGCGATGAGCACCGCGTCGTTCTTGGGGTTGTGCTCGTCCGGTTCACCAAAGTGTGCGGCCTCGTCGAGCGGCGTGCGACCGAGGTCGCGAAGACCGTAGCCGCCGAAGAAGGATGCCGCGATGAACTTCTTTGCGCCGACAAGCCTCGCGACCGCCAGAAGGGCGCTGGTGCCTTCCGTTCGGAGGCGGTTTGTTGCTCGCATATCGCGGAAACTGACTGGCGTCTTTCGCAGCGCCGTTGCCTGGTGCATCACCGCGTCAGCCTTGATGTCGGCGACGGCGGCGAGCAGGGCATCCCGATCCAGAATGTCGACCACGACCTCTTTCGCGCCGGTCGATGCAAGGGAACCGGACGTGCGAGTGAGACCGATCACGCTGTGACCGGCGTTCACCAGAAGGGGTACCAAGTGACGCCCAATCGCGCCGGATGCGCCCCCAAGAAGCACTCGCATAGCCTCAAGCGTACCGGGCGTTCTACGGGTTAAATTTAGGGGTTTGCTGTGGGAATGCCGTGTGCCCAGTTCGGGGGTTCCGGTGCGCTACAGTTCAGATATGTTCGTGCCCGACGAGCTCACCCGAGCAAGGTTCTATGACCTCAGCATGCTCGTGCATGACATCGACGGAACCCTCTCGCCCGCGATCGTTCCGGCGTCAACCGAACTCGAATTCGCGCACGGACTTTTTCTGCATCCCTCGCCCCTGCGCTCCGTCGGACTGTGGGTGGATGACGGCATCTGGATGTACCGCTACATCGACCACAACGTGGTCGATGGCAAGCCCTACAAGCACGGCGAACCGCAGGCGCTCGCGCCCGTCGACCACCCTCTCCTCGCGGAGCAACTCGCCCGAATGCTTGCACGCTGCGGTCGCGAGATCATCGCCGGGGTCGCCGATCGCGTGATCGTTCCGCGCGAGCGGGTCGCGGACGTTTTCGACTTCGACCTGGTTGGTGCGGCGCGCATGGCGTTCAGTGCTCGCGCGTGGCTGACCCGCAACGGATACCACGCGGAGTGGTGAGCGCGTAGTTGGTTGAGTAGCGCCTGCCGAAGGCAGACGCGTATCGAAACCTGGTTGAGCGCGCTCAAGGGTTTCGCTACGCGAAACGCCTGCGGCACTGCGCTACTCAACCGACTACGAGATCTACGCGGAGGTATGAAACTTGAGCTGCGCGGCGCTCAGCCCGTCCGTTGCCAGGAGTTCGACGGCATCCGCTGCGTCTGAAAGCAGGTTCGGCAGCACGGTGCGTTCGGTCGAACCGAAGTTCTGCAGCACGAAGTCTGCGGCAGGTTGGCGTCCGGGCGGTCGACCGATGCCGACTCGAACCCGCGCGAAATCGGGTGTGCCGATCGCCGCCGTGATGTCGCGGATACCGTTGTGGCCGCCGTTGCCCCCACCGACTTTGAGCCGGATGGTGTCGAAGGGGATGTCCAGTTCGTCGTGCACGACGATGAGGCGCTCGGGCGCGACCTTGTAGTACTTGAGCAGCGACGACGTCGGACCGCCGGAGGTGTTCATGTAGCTCAGCGGTTTCGCCAGAATGTAGCGAGTGCCGCCTATGCGTCCCTCAGCCACCATCGCGTTGCTGCGCGACGACTTGAACGATGCCCCGGCGCGCGAGGCCAACTCGGTGACGACCATCTGGCCGACGTTGTGCCGATTGGCGGCGTAGCCGGGCCCGGGGTTACCGAGCCCGACCACAAGCCATGCACCAGCATCCCCCGAAGGAGACTCTGACTCTCGCTTGCCGAATAGGGCCAATGGTTACTCTGCGGACTCCGCGGCCTCAGCCTCGGCCGAAGCGGCCTCACCCTCGGCAGCTTCACCCTCAGCGGCAGCCTCTTCCTCGGTCTCGCCGAGGTCGGCAACGGTCGCGCCGCTGATGCCAACCACGAGAACGTCCGGGTCGGAAATCAGCGTTGCACCAGCAGGCAGCTCAACCTGGCTGGCGAGCACGTGGGTGCCCTCCTCGAGTCCGTCGATGTTGACGACGAGGCGCTCAGGAATGTTGGTTGCCTCTGCCTCGATCGACAGGGTGTTCGCGTCCAGGAGCACGGACGTGCCAGGAGCGGCCTCGCCCTCGAGGTGCACCGGAATGTCGACCGTGACCTTCTCGCCCTTGCGAACGACGATGAGGTCGAGGTGCTCGATGGCCTGCTTGACCGGGTTCTTCTGCACATCCTTGACGAGCGCCAGCTGGGTCTTGCCCGCAATGTTGAGCGTGAAGATCGCGTTCGCCTTGCGCAGGATGAGGCCCACCTCGTGACCCGGCAGCGTGACGTGCTGCGGCTCCGTGCCGTGACCGTAGATGACGGCCGGGATGTGGCCGGTCGCGCGGATCTTGCGCGCAGCGCCCTTGCCGAAGTTGGTACGCGGTTCGGCGTCAATCTTGTTTTCGTCAGCCATGATGTATCTCCTTGTGGACCTTGTTCTCGCGGCCCAGATCTGTTGTCTGTTTGTTCAACTCGAACGCATGTCAGCGTGAGGACTAGCCGTGAAGCCGGTAACCACCGCGTCGATAACGGATGTTGCGTAAGCGCAGACATCCCTCGCCGAAGTTCTGGATGGCCCGTTTAGGGGCCGGTCATCGAGAATATCAGTAGAACTCGCGAGTGTTAACCCGGTTCAGCAGCGGCCGCCCGTCGAGGAGACGCGTGGCGTTGGCCGCGAAGAGCTCGGCGATGCGGCGATCCTCGTCGCGGTTGAGCGCCGCGGAGTGCGGGCTGATGAGCACATTCGGCAGGTCCCAGAGCTCGCTGTCGGTCGGGAGCGGCTCGACCTCGGTGACGTCGAGGGCGGCGAAGCCGACCCGGCCATCCTTCAGCGCTTCGATGAGCGCGGCTTCGTCGACCGTGCTTCCGCGGCCGACGTTGACGACGGTGATGCCGGGCTTCACCAGCTTCAACACGTGGGCGCTCAGCATGTGACGGGTCTGGTCGGTCCCCGGGAGTGCAAGCACGATGGCATCGGCAATGGATGCGGCTGACGCCAGCTCTTCGACGGGAACGATTTTTTCGACGCCAACAGCTTCAACGTCGTGTCGATGCACGCCAATGACGCGAGCGCCGAGTGCCGCGAGCCGCTCGGCCGCAAGCTTCCCGATGCCGCCGAGCCCCACGACGAGGATGGTCTGCTCGGAGACCTGCGGAGTCTCGATGCGGTTTGCTGGCCAGTAGTGCTTTCGCTGGTCGGCCTGAAGGCGAGGCAGTCGTTTCACTCCGGCGAGGATTCCGAGCAGCACGAATTCGGCGAGAGGTTCCGCGTGGGTGCCTGCGCTGGTCGTGAACTCGATCCGCGCGAGTTGTTCTTCGCTGAGGTGGCCGGCTCGCACCTGGGTTCCGCCGCCCGCGGGCATCGTGTGCACCCAGCGCAGGTTCGGGTTGGCTTCGACTGTGCGGTGGAGCGCCTTCCCGGACTGCTCGGGGACTCCATAGAGGGCTTCCGCCGAGTCGACCAGGTCGTTGTAACGCTGTTGCTGCTCTGGGGTTCTTGTGAACGCCGGGTCACCGTCATGGTCCCCCGCGTGTCGCTGTTGTGCCAGGAGCGACTGGTCGCGAACCATGGTCACTCGTGGCTCGAGCCGTTCGACTAACTCGCACAACTCCTCGCTCAACGGGGTGGCAACGAACACGCGGAGAGTTTCAGGCACGGGTTCCATTCTTCCTGTAGTTGCGCGAGCTTGAGCCTTCGCTCTCACGTAGTTGGTCGAGTAGCGCAGCGCCGAAGGCGCTACGCGTAGCGAGACCCGGGGCTTGAGCCTTCGCTCCTCACGTAGTTGGTCGAGTAGCGCAGCGCCGAAGGCGCTACGCGTAGCGAGACCGGGCTTGAGCTTTCGCTCCTCACGTAGTTGGTCGAGTAGCGCAGCGCCGAAGGCGCTACGCGTAGCGAGACCCGGCTTGTGGATGACCCGCAACCCTCGACAGGTAATCCCGCCATCCTCAACCCATGGCTTGGACGTACATTCTCAAATGCTCCGACGACAGTTACTACGTCGGCAGTTGCCGAAACTTGGAACACCGAGTCTGGCAACACAGCACTGGGTTGGGCAGCAAATACACGAGCAAGCGCATCCCCGTTGTGCTGGTGTTTGCCCACGAATTCGACAACGTTGGCGAGGCCTATGCGTTCGAGAAGCAGATCCAGGGTTGGTCGCGCGCGAAACGCGAAGCGTTGATGGCCCAGGATTTCAACGAAATTCGCCGACTGAGCAAAAAGAAGTTCACCCAGGTGCCCGGACGGCGGGAGTGAGCGCGGGTCTCGCTACGCGTCTGCCTTCAGCAGGCGCTACTCGACCAACTACATAAGGAACGAAAGCTCAAGCCCGGTCTCGCTCGACCAACTACATGAGAGCGACCTCAAGCCCTACCAGTCGTGGACCGTACCGTCGCGCAGGCGGTTGTAGGGGAGGTACGCCGTTTGGTACGGGTACTTACCCGCCTCATCTACGTCGAGCGAAACACCGAGGCCGGGCTGGTCCCCCGGGTGCAGCATGCCGTGGTCGAAAGTGAACGACTGACGGAAGACACTGTCGGTGAGCGCCCCGTGCTTCATGTACTCCTGAATGCCGAAGTTGTGAATGGCGAGCCCCAGGTGCATCGCCGCCGCCATACCGACGGGAGAGATGTCGGTCGGCCCGTGCATCCCAGACTTGATCTGGTACTGGGCAGCGAAATCGAGGATCTTGCGCAGCGCCGAAATCCCACCAGTGTGTGTCACCGCGCTTCGCACGTAGTCGATGAGTTGCTCAGTGATGAGGCTCTGGTAGTCCCACACCGTGTTGAACACCTCGCCGATGGCGAGCGGAGTCGTCGTGTGCTGACGAACGAGCCGCAACGCCGCCTGGTTCTCGGCTGGCGTGCAGTCCTCGAGCCAGAACATGTCGTAGGGTTCGAGGGACTTGCCGAGACGCGCGGCCTCGATCGGCGTCATCCTGTGGTGCCCGTCATGGAGCAGCGGCAGATCGGGCCCGAACTCGTTTCGTACCGCCTCGAATACCCGAGGGATGTGGTTGAGGTATGCGCGGGTGTCCCAGTCTTCCTCGACCGGCAGCGGTGCACGCTGTGCGGGCTCGTGGTCGTAGCGCTTGCCCTCATTGCCTGCGACGGTGACGTTGGATGCGACACCGTAGATCGCACGCAGTCCCGGCACCCCTGTCTGGATCCTGATCGCCTTGTACCCCTGCTCCAGGTGCGAGCGCACCGAATCGAAGAGCTCCGGCAGATCCTTGCCCGACGCGTGCCCATAGGCAAGAAGCCCGATCCTGGATGCTCCGCCGAGAAGCTGATAGAGCGGCATGCCAGCCGCCTTCGCCTTGATGTCCCACAGCGCGACATCCACGGCGGCGATCGCCGCCATCGTCACCGGGCCGCGGCGCCAGTAGGCACTGCGATACAGGAACTGCCAGGTGTCCTCGATCTGGTGCGCGTCGCGCCCGATCAGCAGCGGGACGACGTGGTCGCGCAGGTAGCTGACGACGGCGAGCTCGCGTCCGTTGAGGGTCGCGTCGCCGAGACCCGTGAGGCCATCATCCGTCGTCAGTTTGAGGGTGACGAAGTTGCGATCTGGTGAGGTGACGATGACCTCTGCCGATTCGATTTTCATGAGTGTGCCTTTCTGTACCGCTCCCACGCGGCGATGGTTTCAAGCTCAGCGGCACCAGCGGGCAGCCCGAATTCGGCTCGACGTGAAATCACTGCGCCGATGCGCGCCGGAATCTTCTGCTCGCCGCCCTGCGCGATCTGCTCGAGCCGGTGTTCGATGCGGGGATTCTCCCAACGGATGCGCAGGGCCGCGAGCCAGTCATCCACCTCAGCTGCGTCAAGACTAAGAACTTCGCGAGCTTCGCTCCAGAGCTGCTCGACCTCGGGGCTGAGCGCGTGCCACGCCTCGTTGACGGTCGCAAGCCCGAGCGCGAGACCGCGATAGGCGAGCAGGGAGTGCGCGGCGTTGAGCATCCACAGTTTGCGCTGCTCATAGGGCTCGACGTCGTCGACGAACTGCGCCCCGGCTTTCTCCCACGCCGGTCGCCCGGCGGGGAACGATCCCTGCAGCACCCACTCGGTGAACGGCTCAGTCACCACGGGCACGGCGTCGCGCCAGCCGAGCAGCGATTCGGCGATCGCGACATCGGCTGGCGTCGTCGCCGGCGTGATGCGATCGACCATGGTTGATACGAAGGAAACATTGTCGGAAATCCAGGGCGCGAGGTCTGGCGCAAGACCACGGAGACCGTCGCGCAGCACCGAGCCGTTCGACGGAACGTTGTCGCACGGCACCAGGGCGAGGGCTCCGGCGCCGGAATCCCGCCGAACGCGGAGCAGCGACGCAAGTTGCTGGAGCGGCGCCGCGCCAGACAGGTAGCCGGCCTCCGACACCGTCAGGGTCACGACCGCAAGCTCCGGGGACTCAAAGAAGGACGGATCGCCGACGGCGACCACGCTCGAGATCACAGTTGCGACATCGGTGGATGGCCCGCGCACGAGCAGTCCGTATCGAAAGTCCTGCGCGGCGAGCGCATCGACGACCCGACGCGAACGCGTGGGATACGCGGCAATCCCCCAGTCGGGATCCGCAACCTCCGTGTACCACGCCTGATGCGCTCGAGCGAAGGCCCCCAGCCCGAGATGTGCGGTGCGCGCAACGCGCGTCACGTTTGCGCCGCCGCAAGCCCGGCACGAAGATACGCGAGATTGTCGGCCGTGCGCTCCTCAAGCGGCAGCTCGGTCGAGAAGTCTTCGACGGTGACCCAGCCGTCATAGCCGTGCTTGACGAGCGCCGCCAGGTATCCGAAGACATCCGCCTGGCCCGAGCGCAGCGTCGCCCATTCGTGGTGCCAATCGACGACACCGTCGTGCGCGGGTGTCGCAACCCAGCGCACGTTCTTGACGTGGACATGCGCGAGATACGGCCCGAGTATGTCGAGACCGCCCTCTTCGAGGCCCTCGATGACCAGGTTGCCGAGGTCGTGGATCACCCCGACGTGCGCGGGATCGAGCCCCTCGACAAGTCGACGCGCGGCAGACGCCGAGGCCGTGATGGTCTCGTGGTGCAGTTCGATGAGCGCCTGAACGCCGTGCACAGCTGCCCGCGACGCGATCCACGACAGGTCGCTGCGAGCACCTTCGAAGAGCGCCCCATACTCCCCCGAGTCAGTTCGCGGCATGGTCACCCGAACCCGCCCTGCTCCGAGTGCAGCGGTCGCAGCCAACATCCGTTCCACGTCATCGTGGTTGTCGCAGCGCGCGTACCCGCCGATGCCGGAGAACTCTAGGCCCGCATTCCGCGTGACTGCCGCGATCGAAGGAACGGATGCCTCGAGCCCAACCAGTGGCCAGGTCGCGCGGTTGCCAGCCCAGAAGCCCGGCTCGTCCGCGTCATCCTGATCGGTGATCCGCCACTCGATGCCGTCCCAACCCTGGGCCGCGAGTGTGTTCGCCGCCTGGGTGGGTGTCCACTCCGGCGTGGAGGCGGTGAATACTGCGAACTTCATGGTGCCGAACTCACGCGCCGCCGCCCGTGCGCACCGCGACGTCGTCGAGCGATCCGTCGAGAACTTCGGCTACGGCAACTGAACGACCAAGGGTCGCCGAGAGATAGAGGGCACGCGTCACAGAGAGCGCGAGCAGCGCATCCGCGACGCGCACGAGCGGCGCCCGATGCTCGCGGATGGCACCGACGATGTCTTCGTATTGGCGCAGGTGCCCGACGATGAAACTGTCTTCGGCCTTGGGCGAGGTCGCCAGCTCTTCCTCCGGCACCAGGGTCGAAGCCTGGTTTCCTTCGCGGTCGAAAGCGGAGGCATGAAAGTACTGCAACTGGTCGTTCTCTATCACCGCGGAACCGAGCACCCCGTGCACCTGCAGTCGCGTCCCGAGCTCCGGGTACGCAGCCGTCGTCGCGAGGATGACTGCGAGCGCGCCGGACTCGAACGTGACCGTGGCTGCGAGCGTGTCTTCGACCTCGATGCGGTCGTGCGCGAGCAGCGCGGTCTGCGCGCTCACAGAGAGCGGAGCTCCAAACATCCAGAGCAGCAGGTCGATCGTGTGCACGCCCTGGTTGAGGGCGGCGCCACCCCCGTCCAGCTCCCAGGTGCCGCGCCAGTCCGCCGAGTCGTAATACGCCTGACCTCGCCACCACGCGACCGTCGCGATGCCGCTGGTGAGCCTTCCGAAGACGCCCGCGGTCACGGCGTCATGCACCACGACGCTCGCGGGATCGAAGCGGTGCTGGCTGATCACCGTCACCACGAGCCCGCGCGCTTCCCCCGCCTCGGCGAGCGCGGCGATCTGTCGTGCTCTGGGCAGCGAGACATCCAGCGGCTTTTCGATCACAACGTTGCACCCGGCCGCGAGTGCCTCTGCTGCCAGCGAGACGTGCAGTCCGCTCGGCGCGCAGATGACAACGAGATCGATGACGCCAGCCTCGAGCGCCGAGCCCAGGGAGCCGAAGGTGGTCGGAGTCGGCTCGTCGAGCGACGTGATGTAGTGGGCAAGGAACGACGACGCGGCTTCGTTCACGTCGATGAGAGCGGTGATAGTGAGTCCCGGGATTCGGGCGATGGCGTTCGCGTGGTTGTAGGCGATGATGCCGCAACCCACGAGCGCGACAGACACTTCATCGCTCATACGAGTTCAATTCCCAACTCATCTGTCATGCTCCGAAACGCTCGCGCAGCCAGTCCGAAGGAAGACGGACCCGAGAATCCGCCGAACGCACTCGAGTAGATGAGGTGCGGCTCGAGGGACGCGAAGCCCACGTAACCGTCATCCCTCAGCGCGGTCAGGGTCTCACGCAACTCGCCGTCGCCCTCGCCCGTTGGCACCACCTCGCTCGTGGACGCGACGGCGTCCTTAACCTGCAAGTACTCGAGATACGGACGAAGCAGCGGGTACGCATCCGTAAACGGGCGAACTCCCACTTGCACGAAGTTCGCGTTGTCCCAGGCGACTCGGAGGGCGGACGAACCAACGGACTCGATCACGTCGAGGATGCGTTCTGGAACGTCCCCGTAGATGTCCTTCTCGTTCTCGTGCAGCAAGACGACTCCTTCCCGCTCAGCGAGGTCCGCGAGAGCGCGCATTCGCACGAGAACCGCGTCGCGCTCGTCGTAGGCGCCGAAGAACGAGAAGATCCGGATGTAGCGGGAACCAAACTTGTGGGCTGCCGCAATCGCGCGCCCGAGTCGTTCGACCTCGAACTCGACCGGGATCGCGATCGGCATCTTGCCGATCGGTGAGGCGATGGCAGATACGCCAACCTGCTGCTCCTTCAGGAGCTTCGCGAACGCGTCGAGTTGCTCATCGGAGAGGTCGACCACGTTGGTGCCCCAGATGCTGCGCACCTCGACGTTGCTGGCCCCGAGCGCCTGCAAAACGGCGAGCTGCACGGCGGGCTCCGCGTCGATCTCATCACCGAATCCCGACAGGATCCACTGTGGAGAAGTCATGCGGCAACGGTATGACCGGCTGCAACTTATGGCAATCTTTTGCCAATTCTTGCCAGCGGTGCTTGGCTGAAGCTATGACGGGTCCGACGATTGCGATGGTCGCGGCGAAAGCCGGTGTCGCGACATCCACCGTTTCGCGAGCGCTGTCCAACCCGACGCGAGTGAGTGCATCGACCCGCCGCCACGTCGAAGATGTCGCAAGGGAACTCGGATATGTCGCGCTCAGTAAGGCGCGCACCCGCTGCGTCGCCGTGCTTGTCGCCGATCTCGGTAACCCGTTCTACTTCGACATCATCCGCGGAACGCACGCCCAACTTCGCGCGAGCGATCACACGCAGCTGCTCATCGATACGGAGGAATCTGGCGAACTCGAAGCCGACCTGATCCAACGTCTGCGACCGTCCATCGACGGAGTCATTCTCGCTGCGTCCAGGCTCTCGGATGCGGCGATCGCCCGCCTCTCAAAATCCCTGCCGCTCGTCGTCATCAACCGCCACGTGCCGGATGTGCCGACAGTAGTCATGGACACGGCCGATGGGATGCGGCAGGCACTCGAGCACCTCGTTTCTCTCGGACACCGCGAGATCGCGTATGTCGCGGGTCCTGACAGATCGTGGGCGAACGCCTCCAGGTGGCGCGCACTCGGCGAGGCGGCTCTGGTTCACGGAGTCGAACTACGGCGCATCGGCCCCTTCGCACCGAGACGCGAATCGGGAGCAGCAGCCGCGGACGCGCTTCTCAATTCCGGGGCGAGCGCTGCCATCGCCTACAACGACCTGCTCGCGATCGGGATGCTGGCCAGGCTCGACGAACGCGGCGTGCGCGTACCCGCCGACCTGAGCATTGTCGGCTGCGATGACATCTTCGGCGCGGACTTTGCCCACCCCACGCTCACCACGGTGACTTCGCCGATCGAGCAGGCCGGTCGGGTTGCCGTGACGCTTCTGCTTGCCGGACGGCGTGACGGCGTGCTCCTGCCGACCCACCTCACTGTCCGCGCCTCGACTGGAGTTGCACGATGAATCCGGATCGCCTCCTGCCCGCCGACACTGCAACCAGAGAGATCGCGCGTCGACTGTACGAGAGCGTCGCGGCCGCACCCATCCTGTCGCCCCATGGGCACGTGGACGCCCGGATGATTGCGGCGAACGAGCCGTTCCCCGACCCTGCCGCGCTCCTCATCACCCCCGACCACTACGTCACGCGCCTGCTGCACGCGAACGGTGTCCCACTTGGTCGGCTGCGACCTCCGACCCCATCACGCGAGATTTGGAACGAGCTCTTCTTGCGCTGGCATCTGTTCGCCGGCACACCCGTGCGGTACTGGCTCGAGAGCCAGCTCGCGGACGTGTTCGGTATCGCCGAGACTCCGGGTGCCGAGACCGCCAACCTCATCTACGACCAGGTCGCGGACCGGTTGGCGACCGACGAATTTCGTCCGCGCGCGCTGTTCCAACGGTTCGGCATCCGAGTTCTCGCGACGACGGACGATCCCGCAGACGACCTCGCGGCGCACCGAACTCTCGAGGGCGACCACACGTTCGGCGGCAGGGTCATCCCAACCCTGCGGGCGGACCGGTACATGACACCGTCACTCCCCGGCTGGCGCACCTCGCTGGACGAGCTGGGTCTGGCGGCAGACACGGACTGCGGCACGTACGCCGGCCTGCTCGAGGCGCTGCGTAAGAGGCGCGCGTACTTCGCGATGCATGGTGCGACGTCGACGGATTCCGGGGTCGCGGATGCCTGGGCGGAACCTCTTCCGCACGCAGAGGCCGAACGCGTCCACGCCGCGGGCCTCGCAGGGACAGTGACCGAGGCGGACGCCGTCGCGTATCGCCGCAACCTGCTGTACCGCTTTGCGGAGCTGTCAGCCGAGGACGGCCTGGTGATGCAGCTTCACCCCGGAGTCATCCGCAATCACCACGCCCAGACGCTCGAGGAGTTCGGGCCAGACACGGGGCACGACCTTCCGGACGTCGCATCCTTCACCCGCCCACTGCGGCGACTCCTGAACGACTTCGGCACTGCCCCCGGCCTCCACCTCGTGCTGTTCACGGTTGACGAGACGGTCTTTTCGCGGGAAATTGCCCCTCTTGCGGGCTTCTACCCGAGCGTGTACGCGGGCGCACCGTGGTGGTTTCTCGACTCGCCAGCGGGCATTGCGCGCTACCGCGCCGCCGTCACTGACTCGGCCGGCTTCAGCAAGACCAGCGGATTCATCGACGATACGAGGGCGTTCTGCTCGATACCGGCGAGGCACGACGCATCCAGGCGCTCGGATGCCGCGTTCCTTGCCGGGCTCGTGACGACTCACCAAATTGCTGAAGACGAAGCAGCGTCGATCGCGCGCGAACTCGTCTGGGCGATCCCCGCGAACGCGTTCAAACTTGGGCAGTACCTCTAGCAGCAGGCAGCACGACGTTGTCGATGATCGAAATCAGAAACGCTCGATCGACCGGCTTTCGCAGCATGAGGGTGCGGTAGGACACGAGTGCGGGCGAGAGTGTCGACAGGAGATCGAGGTTCGCCGTTGCGGGGATCTCACCGCGATCGATCGCACGCTGCATGAGGGTGCGGTTGATCGCAGCACGCGGCGCGACGATCGCCTCGTTGGCGGCATCCGCAAGCTCCGGGTTTCTGGTCAGCAGGGAGACGAGCCCAGCCATGACCTTGAGTTTGCGCTCCGCGTCCTGCATCGTCGGTGGCTTGATCATGGCGATCAGGTCACCACGGAGGGTCCCCGTGTCTGGCAGGTCGGTGAGCGCGAGATCGTTGTTCTTCATGCACGCGACGGCGTCGATTACTAGCTCGGTCTTGGACGGCCAGCGGCGGTACACCGTCGCCTTGCCAGCCTTCGCACGCGCGGCGACCATATCGACGGTCATACCGTCGTAGCCGACCTCCGCGAGCACGTCGAGGGTGGCATCCAATATGTCTGTATCGCGGGAAGCATCGAGCGGGCGCCCAAGGCGCGCTGCGGGTTCAGCGAGGTCGAGCGGCATCATTGCGGCTGTCTCCCTTTCATTTGGATTAGATGTTACGCGCAATATTTCGCTCTGCGCATAATTCAGAAACTGTTAAGTTCCGAAACTCGACAGTACCGTATATAGTTCCAAACATGTCTTCGATTTCGCTGCAAGCTGCAACAACCAAAGCGCTCCCCAACCGCTGGTTGACCCTGGCGACAGTGGCTCTCGCCCAACTGATGGTCATCCTCGACTCAACCGTTGTAAACATTGCGCTGCCCTCCGCCCAGGCCGATCTCGGCTTCTCCAACGCCGACCGCCAGTGGGTCGTCACCGCGTACTCGCTCGCCTTTGGCAGCCTCCTGCTGCTGGGTGGTCGCCTCTCCGACCTGATCGGCCGCAGGCGCGCCTTCATGATCGGGCTCATCGGCTTCGCCGGGGCATCCGCCCTCGGTGGCGCCGCGCAGACCTTCGGCGAGCTGGTCGCAGCCCGCGCGCTTCAGGGTGCATTCGGCGCTCTGCTCGCACAGACTGCCCTCGCCGTGCTCACGACGACCTTCACGATTCCGAAGGAACGCGCTCGCGCGTTCGGCATCTGGGGCGCGATCGCGGGTGCAGGAGGTGCGATCGGCCTCCTGCTCGGCGGGTTGCTCACCCAGGACCTGAACTGGCGCTGGAACCTCTACATCAACGTGGCCATCGCGGTCGTCGCCTTCATCGGAGCGATCATCTTCGTGCCGACGATTGCTCGCTCGGGTCCTCGCCCGAAGCTCGACATCCCGGGCACTGTGCTCGTCTCCGGCGGTCTCTTCTTCCTGGTCTACGGATTCTCCAACGCCGAGACGGATGGCTGGAGCTCACCCAGCTGCTGGGGCATGCTCGTCGCCGCTGGAGTTCTGCTCGTCGCCTTCGTGATCTGGTTGCGCCTTGCGAAGCATCCACTTCTGCCGCTGTCCGTCATTCTTGACCGCAACCGCGGAGCCTCGTACAGCGCCATCCTGCTCGCTGCCGTTGGCATGTTCGCGATCTTCCTGTTCGTGACCTACTACCTGCAGGAGTCACTGCACTACACGCCGATCCAGACCGGCATCTCGTTCCTGCCCATGGTCGGAATGCTGGTGATCGCGGCGCAGGTCGGCACCAACTTCCTGGTGCCACGGCTCGGACCGAAGGTGCTCGTGCCGATCGGCATGATCATCGCGGCAAGCGGAATGGTGTGGCTAACCCAGCTCGGCCTCGACAGCACGTACGTGGCAGACATCATGCCGCCCCTGATGGTCGTCGGCTTCGGAATGGGAACGATCATGCCGGCATCAATGCAGTCCGCGACGCTCGGTGTCGACAGGCACTACGCGGGTGTGGCCTCAGCTTTGGTCAACACGAGCCAGCAGGTCGGCGGCTCGATCGGAACCGCTCTCCTGAACACACTGGCTGCGTCGGCGCTCACCGCCTACGTCGCGGCCAACCTGCCAGCAACCCCGCAGGTGGTCGCGGATGCCGCCGTACACAGCTACACCGTCGCGTACTGGTGGGGCGCCGGCGCCTTCGCGATCGGTGCGGTGCTCACGGCGCTTCTGTTCCGTCGCCGTGGTCACGGACTCTCGCTCGGATCGGCGCACGCGCCGGCCGACGCACGTGAACTCGACGAGCCGGTGGCCGCGCACTAACGCTCGATCCTCGGTTCGGCTCCTCGGTGAGTCGGTAGGCTTTAAGTCCTGTCGATTCATCGAGGAGTTTTCCATGTCTGAGCAATCCGGCCCAACCGCAGTGGCCAATATTGGAGTCGTCGGCCTTGCCGTCATGGGCTCGAACCTGGCGCGCAACCTCGCGAGCCGTGAAGGCAACACGGTCGCCGTCTACAACCGCACGTGGGCTCGCACAGAGACGCTGATTGACGAACATCCCGAAGCTGGCTTCGTCGCATCGAAAGACATCAAGGACTTCGTCGCTTCGCTCGAGAAGCCGCGCGCAGCACTCATCATGGTGCAGGCGGGCAAGGGAACGGATGCCGTCATCGACGAGCTGTCCGAGCTGTTCGAGCCGGGTGACATCATCATCGACGGCGGAAACTCGCTGTTCACCGACACCATTCGTCGCGAGAAGGCCGCCCGCGAAAAAGGCCTGAACTTCGTCGGCACCGGCATCTCCGGTGGTGAAGAGGGCGCGCTCAACGGGCCGTCCATCATGCCGGGCGGGTCGGCTGAGGCGTACGAGAAGCTCGGCCCGATCTTCGCGTCGATCGCCGCAATCGCCGAGGGCGAGCCGTGCGTCACCCACGTCGGTACGGACGGCGCCGGACACTTCGTCAAGATGATCCACAACGGCATCAAGTACGCAGACATGCAGCTCATCGCCGAGGCGTACGACCTCATCCGTCACGGAACGGGCGCGACGCCGTCAGAAATCGCGGACATCTTCGCCGAGTGGAACAAGGGCGAACTCGAGTCGTACCTGATCGAGATCACGGCGGAGGTGCTGCGCCAGGTCGACGCTTCGACGGGCAAACCGCTGGTCGACGTCATCCTCGACCAGGCCGGTTCGAAGGGCACAGGCGTCTGGACCGTCCAGAATGCTCTCGCGCTCGGCATCCCGGTGTCGGGCATCGCTGAGGCGGTCTTCGCCCGCGCGCTCTCGTCGAAGCCCGCACAGCGGGCGGCGGCATCCGATCTTCCCGGTCCGGCCAAGCCGTGGAAGGTCGAAGACAAGACACAATTCATCGAGGACGTGCGCCGAGCTCTCTATGCCTCGAAGATGATCGCGTACAGCCAGGGCTTCGACGCGATCGTCGCCGGCGCTGAGGAATACAACTGGGACATCAAGAAGGGCAACATCGCCAAGATCTGGCGTGGGGGCTGCATCATCCGGGCCCAATTCCTGAACCGGATCACGGATGCCTACGAAGAGAACCCGGGGCTCGTCGCGCTGCTGACCGCCCCATACTTCAAGGCCGCGATTGAGGGAGCACAGGAGTCGTGGCGAACGGTTGTTGCGCACGCGGCAATGGCGGGCATCCCGACGCCGGCCTTCTCGTCGTCGCTCGCCTACTACGACGGCATTCGCGCTCCACGCCTTCCGGCGGCTCTCGTGCAGGGACAGCGCGACTTCTTCGGCGCCCACACCTACCAGCGGGTGGACAAGCCGGGCATCTTCCACACGTTGTGGTCGGGCGACCGCTCGGAGATTGAGACCGAGGGTAGCTCGCACTAGCGCAGCACGTTCGGTCGCGGCGGGAGAAACAGCACCCGCCGGCGGGAGATATGTACCGGTGGCGGGAGTTGTAACTCCCTCCGCCGGACAGTTTCTCCCGCCGTCGACACTCCCTCGAGTACTTCCGCACGCGGTTTCTCCTGCCACGGACTCGTAACGAAGTGGTCGCGGCCGCACGTTTGTACCACTGCGGCAGTAACAATGGACAGATGAGCATGTACGACGACGAACCAGAGCTGATGGGCTACGAGCCCGGCGACGGCCGACCGCTAAGGAGTCGTCGCACGCTGCTCATCATGCGCATGGTCGTCGTGCTCGGGCTCGTCGCCTTCATCCTGCCCGGCATCATCACGACGCTGATGGTCGCAGCGAACGCCGCTCAGGAGAGCTGCCGTCGCTGGGTGGGCTACGAGGATGCCGGCTCAAACGCAAGCGCCATCGCCCACTTCGAGCTCCTCGGGCAGGGCGGCCCCGGCTGGCAGTGCTATGCGACCGGCGGGTTCGGCGGCGACAAGTACATCGCGCCGCTCGGGCTCATTCCGGGCACTCCAGTGTTCCCGCGCCAGACCGGCTGACTGACGCTAACTCAATGGGGCTAGGCAGCTCCGTCGAACATCGAGGTCACCGAGCCGTCGCTGAACACCTCGTGGATCGCGCTCGCGATGAGGGGGGCGATCGGCAGGATTGTGAGCGTCGGGAAGCGCTTCTCCTCCGGAACCGGCAGCGTGTCCGTGACGACGACGGAGTCGATGAAGTCGCTGCGCAGGATGTCTGAGGCGGGGTCGGAGAAGACGGCGTGCGTCGCCGCCACAATCACGCCCAGTGCGCCGGCCGCCTTGAGGGCCTCCGCCGCCTTCACGATTGTTCCGCCGGTGTCGATGATGTCATCGACGATCAGGCAGACGCGCCCCGAAACCTCGCCAACGATTTCGTGCACGCTCACCTTGTTAGCCACCATCGGGTCGCGGCGCTTGTGGATGATGGCCAATGGCGCACCGAGCTTGTCGCTCCAGACATCCGCGACTCGCACTCGCCCCATGTCGGGCGACACAACGGTCAGCGTTGACGGGTCGAGGCGCTCCTGGAAGTGCTTAAGCAACACCGGCATCGCGAAGAGGTGGTCAACCGGACCATCGAAGAAGCCCTGGATCTGGGCAGCATGCAGGTCGACGCTCATGATGCGATCGGCACCGGCCGCCTTGAACAGGTCAGCAACCAGCCGAGCGCTGATCGGCTCCCGACCGCGGCCCTTCTTGTCTTGCCGCGCGTACGGATAGTACGGAGCGACCACCGTGATGCGCTTCGCGGATGCCCGCTTCAGGGCATCGATCATGATGAGCTGCTCCATGAGCCAGTCGTTCACCGGGCGGGTGTGCGACTGGATGACGAACGCATCCGACCCGCGCACGCTCTCGTCGTACCGCGCGTAGAACTCACTTGAGGCAAAC
>DASXNG010000034.1:0-16433 GCA_036495225.1 Galbitalea sp. | reverse complement strand
GTCTACTCCCGCTGGCAAACCGCACAGGGCGAGCTCGATGTGCTCATCGCCGAACGCGATCGCCGTTCGCGGGAGGCCGACGAGTTGAGGGGAGCGATCGAAGAGATCGAGCAGGTCGCCCCACAGCGCGGGGAAGATGTCGAACTCGCGGAGCGTGCAGACCGCCTGACCAATCTCGAAGACCTGCGGCTCGCGGCCGCTCAGGCCCAGGAACTCGTGTCTTCCCAGTCGAGCGATGACACGAGCGACGTGCTCGGACTTCTCGACTCGGCGCGCAGACAGATCGAGCGGGTCGCGAGTCATGACCCCGCGCTGGCTGGCCTCGCGGAGTCTCTGGGGGAGGCGACCATCGCGGTGAGCGAGATCTCCACCTCGCTCGCCTCCTACCTGGTCGATCTCGACGCGGACGGCGGCCGCGAACTCGAACTCGTCAACGAGCGGCGCGCGGCGCTCAACAATCTGGTCCGCAAGTACGGTCCGACCCTCGACGACGCCATCGACTACCTCGACACAGGTAGCGGCAGGCTGCTGGAGCTCGACAACGACTCCGATCGGATTGAGACACTCCGATCCGAAGTTGAGGTCGATCGCGCGCGCATCATCGAGCTCGCGGCCGAACTCACCCGGGTGCGGAGCCGCTTCGCGTCCGTGTTGTCCGAAAGGGTCACCGCCGAGCTCGGCGCCCTTGCGATGGGCGGCGCAGCCCTCACCGTTCAGGTCGAGGACCGCGCGGACTACGCCTTCTCTGGCAAAGACCAGGTCTCATTTCTCCTCCAGCCTCACTCCGGTTCCGAGCCGCGACCGCTCGGCCGGGGCGCATCGGGTGGAGAGTTGTCGCGGGTGATGTTGGCGATCGAGGTCGTCATCGCGGGCAGCGATCCGGTACCAACCTTCATCTTCGATGAAGTGGACGCCGGGGTCGGCGGAGCAAGCGCAACCGAGATCGGCAAACGTCTCGCGCAGCTCTCGAGGGACGCGCAGGTCATCGTCGTCACCCACCTGGCCCAGGTCGCAGCTTTCGCCAACAATCATCTGAGCGTCGTCAAAGACAGCGACGGTGTCATCACCGAGAGCAGCGTTCGGCAACTCCACGGCGATGAACGCGTGGCAGAGATGGCGCGCCTGCTCTCCGGCCTCACCGATTCCGAGAGCGGTCTCACGCACGCCAGAGAATTGCTTGACCTGGCGAGCGAAGCGTCGCGGCAGCGCTGATGTCAACTGCGCCTGAGTTTCGCATTGCGGTTCCGACCACGATCGACGAAGCGAGGGCATTCCTCGTCGGCGCGACCCCGCCCAACCGGAGTTTCACGCAACTGCAGAACTTTTCAGAGGAGCGCATCGATCGCGCGCTTCGACTCGGACTCCGCAATCCCGCGTGGGTGTGGGCGGCGACGAGCGACGCTGGCGACAGAATCGGTGTTGTGGCTGGTTGGGGTGCTGCCGGTCGCGAAACACCGTTCGTTCTGGATTTTCTCAGCCTGCCTGGCGATCGTCCCGAGGTGTCACGGGCGCTTCTCGAACGGGCCGCGCGTGACAGCCAGCGACCGGGTGAGCTGCCACTCGAACTCATCCACTTTCTGCCCATGGACAGCGCGACCGACGATCCGGATGTCGCGTCACTCATCGACTTGCTCGAGCGAACCGGCTTTCGGATGCTCGTGCGACGGCATCGCTATCGAATGACCGTCGCTGACGCCGAAGTCCGGATTCCGCCGACGGCGCTGCGCTTCGAACAAGTGGCGGACGCCGAGGACCCACGACTTGTGCAGGTGTTCGAACAGATCCTCGTTGGCAGCCTCGATGCCCACGACGTAGCCAATCTGCAGGAGGCCGACCTGCACCAGGTTGCCGTCGACACCGTTGTCGAGAATCTTGATATCGATCCGATCGACGCCTGGTTTCTCGCGCACGATGCGGCCGGTGACGCCGTCGGCCTCGTCATCGGCGGTCTGCGTGGAGGGCCCGAGATCGGTTCGGCATCGTTCATCGGAGTGTCCAACCTGCATCGCGGAAAGGGCTACGCCGGCCAGCTTCTCGGCTGGATTACCGCGAGAATGATCGACGCCGGCGCTGCCGTCATCGTCGGTGAAACTGACGACCAGAACTTTCCGATGGCGGCAGCGTTCACAAAGATCGGGTACCCGCATACGGAGTCAAGGATCGATTTTCGCTACAGTTCACCCGATCCGGGTTGAGAGCGGCGGGTCGCTCCGAGCTGACAGCGGCAAGAGTGCGATAGCCTATAACCCCGTGGTGGATAATTCTGAAGCGGCCGTACGTGCGAGTGAACCTTCGGTGACAAAGCACATTTTCGTTACCGGGGGCGTCGTCTCCTCGCTTGGCAAGGGCCTCACCGCCGCCAGCCTCGGTAACCTGCTCACAGCCAGGGGCCTGCGTGTCGTCATGCAGAAGCTCGACCCGTACCTCAACGTCGACCCGGGAACGATGAACCCGTTCCAGCACGGCGAAGTGTTCGTGACGGATGACGGGGCGGAAACCGATCTCGATATTGGCCATTACGAACGCTTTCTCGACATCAACCTCAACCAGGCCGCAAACGTCACCACCGGTCAGATCTACTCCGACGTCATCGCCAAGGAGCGCCGCGGCGAGTACCTCGGCGACACGGTGCAGGTCATCCCGCACATCACCGATGAGATCAAGCGCCGGATGCGGCTGCAGGCGAACGACCTGCCACAACCGGATGTCATCATCACCGAGATCGGCGGAACCGTCGGTGACATCGAGAGCCAACCCTTCATCGAGTCTGCGCGCCAGGTGCGTCACGAGCTCGGCCGCAAGAACGTTTTCTTCGTGCACGTGTCGCTCGTTCCCTACATGAACGCATCGGGAGAACAGAAGACCAAGCCGACCCAACATTCGGTCGCCGCCCTCCGGTCCATTGGTATCCAGCCAGACGCGCTCGTTCTGCGATCGGACCGTCCGGTCTCCGAGAGCAACAAACGCAAGATCGCGCTCATGTGCGACGTCGATGAAGACGCGGTGGTCAACGCGGTCGATGTTCCGAGCATCTACGACATCCCGACCATGCTGCACGACCAGGGGCTGGACGCATACATCATCGAACAGTTGGGCCTCAAGAAGGCCGGCGCAGTTAACTGGGACGGCTGGGCCGAATTGCTCGAAACCGTTCACGATCCGAAATTCGAGGTCACGATCGGCATCGTCGGCAAGTACATCGACCTGCCTGATGCCTACCTCTCGGTCACCGAGGCCCTCAAGGCCGGCGGCTTCGCGCACCAGGCCAAAGTCAACCTGCGGTGGGTGCCATCGGACGAGTGCGAAGCGCCAGAGGTTGCCGCGCGACTGCTCTCCGATCTCGACGGGATTTGTGTGCCAGGTGGATTCGGCATCCGTGGCATTGAAGGCAAACTCGCAGCCCTCCGGTTTGCCCGCGAAAATGCGATCCCATCGCTCGGGCTCTGCCTCGGCCTGCAGTGCATGGTCATCGAATACGCGAGGGATGTCGCGGGCCTTCCCGGAGCATCCTCGACCGAGTTCAACCCGGACACCGAGTTTCCGGTGATCGCGACCATGGCTGAGCAGGTCGACATTCTGGCTTCTGGGGATATGGGCCACACGATGCGACTCGGGCTGTACGAGGCCGAGCTTGCGCCCGGCTCGATCGTCGAGGCTCTCTATGGCGCATCGAGCGCGGGCGAGCGGCACCGCCATCGCTACGAGGTCAACAACTCGTATCGCGCGCAGCTCGCTGACGCCGGGCTCATCTTCTCCGGCATCTCGCCCGACAGGACTCTCGTCGAGTACGTCGAACTGCCGCGCGAGGTTCACCCGTTCTACGTCGGAACGCAGGCGCACCCGGAGCTGCGATCGCGTCCGAACCACGCGCATCCGCTTTTCAAGGGGCTCGTTGGTGCCGCTCTCGAACGTCAGCAGGCGAGTCGCCTGTTCGAGGTTCCGGAGCCGGCGGATGCCTGAGCCCTCACCCGAGATGAACGAATTTCAGGACGAACCGGCTGAGCCCCTCATCGTGTCATCCGACCTCGTCTACAAGGGTTCTGTCTGGGACGTCCGCAAAGAGGTCTTTGACTACCACGGCAAGGAAATCACCAGGCAGTTCGTCGACCACACTGGCGCGGTCGCGGTGCTCGCGATGGACGCGGAAGGGAACGTTCTGCTGATCCAGCAGTATCGTCACCCCATCCGGATGCGCGATTGGGAGTTACCAGCAGGCCTGCTGGATGTCGCGGGGGAGCCGCCACTCGAGGCAGCAATGCGCGAACTCGAGGAAGAAGTCGATCTGGTCGCCGCCGAGTGGAGTGTTCTGGTCGAGTTCTACTCGACACCGGGCGGCAGCAACGAGAAGATCACGGTGTTTCTTGCGAAGGAGCTCAGCGCGAGCGCGGAGGCCTTCGCGCGGTATGACGAGGAAGCAGACATCCTGAAGCGCTGGGCGCCGTTGGAGGAGATCGTCGACGGCGTTCTCACCGGACGTCTGCACAATTCCATTCTGGCGATCGCGGTGCTGGCCGCCCATGCCGCCCGCTGAGCTTTCACTCGAACAGAGCCTCGACCGGTACCTCCGGCACGTGTCGATCGAGCGCGGCCTCTCGACGAACACGGTCGCCGCGTATCGTCGCGACCTCACCGCCTACCTCACATTTCTCGAAACCCGCGGGGTCTCGGCGCCTTCATCCATCACGACCGAGGACGTCGCGGCCTTTTCGCGCGAGCTTCGAACCCGCGAGGAGCAGCCCCTGACGGCGTCATCCACGGCTCGCATGTTGTCCTCCGTCCGCAGTTTTCATCGCTACCTGCTCGATGAAGGACAAGTCGAGACGGATGTTGCCCACTCGACCAAACCGCCGAAACTCGCCAGCCGACTGCCGAAGGCCATCTCGGTCGAGCAGATGGAGACCGTGTTGGACGCGGCCCGCGGGGAGACGCCTCAGGCGCTTCGCGACACCGCACTCCTCGAGTTGCTCTACGCGACCGGTGCTCGAATTTCGGAGGCCGTCGACCTGAACGTCGACGACGTGATCGACGGTGACATCGTTCGACTCTTCGGCAAGGGCGGCAAGCAGCGGATCGTGCCCCTTGGCAGTTATGCCAGGTCGGCGATCGACGCGTACCTGGTCCGCGCGCGGCCCGGGCTTTCCGAGAAGGGCGCCTCGACACCAGCACTGTTTCTCGGAGCTCGCGGCCAGAGGGTTTCACGCCAGAACGCCTGGCTGATCATTCGTGCCGCCGCGGAACGGGCGAACCTCGGGATCGAGATTTCACCGCACACTTTTCGGCATTCCTTCGCGACACATCTGCTGGCGGGTGGTGCAGACGTTCGAGTCGTCCAGGAGCTGCTCGGACACTCCTCCGTGGCGACGACGCAGATTTACACCCTGGTGACCGCTGACACCCTGCGCGACATGTACACCACCGCGCATCCGCGAGCGCGCTGAGGAATGTCGATGTCGGGGCCTCGCGTCTCGTACACGCCGCCGTGTGCTCACGGGCCTTTGCCAGCGCCAAAGTAGACTTGCCTACCATGACGACGTCGCACGAGGACTCGGCCGTACTCACCGGCTTTGACGATCTCGCGACCGCGCCGGTTGGCCCGACCGGTCGTCCGGTAACGCATTTCGCAGAACCTAAACCGTTGCGCGGCCATGGGCCAGCGAGGATCATCGCCCTGTGCAATCAGAAGGGCGGCGTCGGTAAGACCACGAGCACCATCAATCTGGGCGCCACCTTCGCGGAGTACGGACGGCGCGTCCTCGCCATTGACTTCGACCCCCAAGGCGCACTGTCCGCTGGGCTCGGCGTGCCGACCCACGACGTGACCACGATCTACGATCTGCTTCTCGGCACTGAACGAGACACCTCGGCAGCGATCATCCCGACTGCGACGCCAGGACTGGATGTCATCCCCGCAAACATCGACCTCTCAGCAGCCGAAGTGCACCTGGTGAACGAGGTTGCTCGTGAACAGATTCTTGCGCGTGTTCTGCGCCCCATCATCACCGACTATGACGTCGTGCTCATCGATTGCCAGCCATCGCTCGGACTCCTCACCGTCAACGCGCTGACTGCCGCGCACGGTGTTCTCATCCCACTCGAGTGCGAGTTCTTCGCTCTCCGAGGCGTGGCTCTGTTGATCGAAACGATCGACAAGATCCGTGATCGACTGAACCCGGCGATCAAGCTGGACGGCATCTTCGCGACGATGTACGACGGACGCACGCTGCACTCGCGCGAGGTACTCGAGCGTGTTGTCGATGCGTTCGGTGATGACGTCCTGGAAACGGTCATCAGTCGCACCGTGAAGTTCCCCGATGCCAGCGTGGCAGGTGCACCGCTCACGACCTTCGCCCCGGAACACCCAGCAGCCGATGCTTATCGCCAGTTGGCTCGAGAGCTCATCGCCCGTGGTGCCGCCGCCTAGCCGCGCGGCCGAACTGGATTCGTCGGCGACCGGTTTCTCGGTCAGCCTGTCAAACTTCAGTGGGCCGTTCGACCTGCTGTTGACCCTGATCTCGAAGCACGAGCTGGACATCACCGAGGTGTCCCTCAGCAAGGTGACCGATGAGTTCATCTCCTACCTGCGTGGGCTCAATTCCGTCGATGAACTGGATGAGGCCAGCGAATTCCTCGTGGTCGCTGCGACGCTGCTCGACCTGAAGGTCGCGGGTCTCCTACCGCAAGGCGAACTGGTGGACGCAGAGGATGTCGCGCTGCTCGAGGCGCGCGACCTGCTGTTTGCACGACTCCTGCAGTACCGGGCCTTCAAGGAGGCAGCGACCTGGTTCTCACAGGGGCTCGATGCCGAGTCGACCAGGCACTTTCGAGCGGTGCGCCTGGAAGACAAGTACCGCAAGCAGACACCGGACCTCGTCTGGACGCTCACGGCCGAGGACTTCGCCGCACTCGCGGCGCTCGCATTCGCACCGCGCGAGCTGCCGGTCGTTGGGCTTGATCACCTGCATGCTCCTCTGGTCAGCATCCGCGAGCAGGCGGCGCACGTCGTCGCGTTACTGCGCAGGGGTGAACCTCTGACCTTTCGGCAGCTCATCGCAGGAGCAGACCAGAAGGGCGTGATCATCGCGCGCTTTCTCGCCGTTCTCGAGTTGTATCGTGGCGGATCGATTGCGTACGAGCAGCTCGAACCGCTCGGCGAACTGACGCTGCGCTGGACCGCGGAACACTGGAGCGATGACAGCCTCGCAAACCTGGGGAGCGACTATGACGCCTGAGCCACTCGAAACCGCAGACGAAACCGCAGACGACCTTGCGGAACTCGAAGAAGAACTCGAGGAGGCGAGCGCGGTTCCCGTCCTCGATCTGGAGCGCAGCCTCGAAGCCATCTTCATGGTTGCTGACGAACCACAGACGGTGGTGTCTCTGGCCACCGCTGTCAGCGCGCCGATTCCCGCCGTGCGTCAATCGATCGAGCGGCTGGTCGCAGACTACGACGGAGAGTCCGGGGGAGTCCGACGCGGGTTCGAACTTCGCGAGGTCGGCGGTGGCTGGCGTATCTATGTTCGCGGCGACTTCGACGATGTAGTTCGCGACTTCGTCCTCACCCAGAACCCGACCAAGCTTTCGCAGGCAGCGCTCGAGACACTTGCCGTTATCGCCTACAAGCAACCGATTAGTCGAGGGTCCATCGCATCCATTCGCGCGGTCAATGTTGATTCGGTCGTTCGCACGCTTCTCGGGCGCGGCCTGATCACGGAGGCCTACACCGACAGCGAAACCGGCGCGATTCACTATGCGACGACCGACCTGATGCTGACGCAGCTCGGCATCAACTCGATTGAAGAGCTTCCCCACATCTCGCCGCTTCTTGCGGACGGCTCAGAGGGATTTGATGACCTTCGGTAGCGACCACGATGCCAGCGAGCGCAGCATCGAAGGCGAGCGTCTGCAGAAGGTCATGGCGGCCGCGGGGGTGGCGAGCCGCCGTGTATCGGAAGACCTGATCTCGGCCGGGCGGGTGACGGTCAACGGCGAGGTCGTGACAGAGCTCGGTCGGCGGGTGCTGCCAACCGACCTGATCTCGGTTGACGGAACAGCCGTACAGCTCGACACCTCGCGCAGGTATCTGATGCTCAACAAGCCCGTTGGCATCGTCAGCTCGCTTGCTGACGAGAAGGGTCGTCCGGATCTAAGCCGATACACACGTAACTACGAAGAGCGTCTTTTCAACGTCGGCCGACTCGATGCACAGACGAGCGGCCTCCTGGTTCTGACGAACGACGGTGAACTTGCGCACGTTCTGGCACATCCGTCCTTTGGCGTCTCGAAGACCTACATCGCCAAGGTGCAGGGTGATGTCACGGCGAAAACTCTCAGCCAGTTGACCTCCGGCATCGATCTGGATGACGGACCGATCGCCGCCGACCGCGTGAAACTCATCGGACGACCCTCGCGCGGCCAGTCGATGGTCGAGATCGAGCTGCATTCGGGCCGTAACCGCATCGTTCGACGGATGCTCGCTTCGGTCGGGCACCCGGTCGTCGAGCTCGTTCGGAGGCAATTCGGACCGCTGCACCTCGGCACCCTGCCGGTCGGACAGCTCCGCGATCTCACTAAGGTTGAACTCGGCCAATTGCTGACTCTCTCGAGGAGCGGCAACTCGGATCGAGCCGAAAATTCAACCGAAGGGCAAGATTGATGACCGATCGCAATGCCGGTCAAGCTCGCACTGTCGGTCCAGTACGGATCGTTGGTGCCGGGCTGCTCGGTGCGAGTATCGGACTGGCCCTTCGAGCACTGGATGTCGACGTGATACTCGCCGACATCTCACCCTCGACGGTTCGGTTGGCGATCGACTATGGCGCTGGTCGTGCCGCAACGGAGGGCGATGCTCCACGGCTCATTGTCGTCTGTGTTCCCCCCGACGTTGTCGCTGCCGTTGTCGCCGCCGAGCTGGCCGCATACCCGGATTCTCTCGTGACGGATGTTGCGAGCGTCAAGCTTGCGCCGTTGAACGAACTTCGTACTCTCGGTGCCGACGTGTCTCGCTACGTCGGGTCGCATCCTATGGCCGGTCGCGAACGCGGGGGAGCGATCTCCGCTCGCGCAGACATCTTCGTCGGTCGACCGTGGGTGATTGCCAATCACGACGGAATCGGCGATCGCCGAGCCGCGGATTCTGCCATCGAGGCGCTGGCACTCGACCTCGGCGCTTCGCCAATCGAGATGGATGCGGCCGAACACGACAACAGCGTCGCGCTCGTCTCTCACGTGCCCCAGGTCATCTCATCCCTGCTCGCGACTCGGTTGATTGACGCGAGTGATACCGCGGTGGGGCTCGCCGGCCAGGGCCTTCGCGACACTACGCGCATTGCGGAGGGCCAGCCGGAACTCTGGGTGCAGATACTCGGTGCCAATGCTGCTCCCGTCGTCGACATCCTCGAGCAGTATCGCCAAGATCTCGATCGCGTGATCGACGCGCTCGCCGACCCGGCCGCTCCCGGCGCCCGGCGTTCGCTTGCCGAGTCGCTCGCCGGCGGCAACGCAGGAGTTGCCAGAATTCCCGGGAAGCACGGCCAGGCGAAGCACTTCGCGCAGATCATCGTTCTCGTCGATGACACACCTGGCGAGCTTGCGCGACTGCTGACCGAGATCGGGAGCACGGGTGTTAACCTCGAGGATCTTCGCCTCGAGCACTCACCCGGGGCTCTATTCGGCCTTGCAGAGATCAGTGTTGTGCCAGAAGCCGAAGAACGACTTGCCGACGAACTGCAGGCGCGCGGCTGGAAGATTGCCGGGGCGTTCGGATGACTGGCGCCAAGGCTGAGTCGGGCGCTGAGGGTCTCGAAGCGCTCCCTTCGACACTTCGACGGAGCTCAGTGCAGGTGAACTCAGGGATCGTCGTAGCCGTCGACGGGCCGGCCGGTTCGGGCAAATCCAGTGTCAGCAAGGCAGCTGCGCGCGTTCTCGGCTTCGACTACCAGGACACCGGTGCCGCGTACCGCGCGCTCGCCTGGTCGTGTCTTGTGCACGGAGTGGATCTCGACGACCCGTCGGCGATTGTCGCCGCGCTGCCTGCTTTTGTTTATGAAATCGGCATCCATCCAGACACCTACTTCGTTCGCGTCGATGAAACCGATGTCACGGAAGCAATTCGCGAGCCTCGCGTGAGTGTCGCCGTCAGCAGCGTCGCTCGTGTGCCTGCGGTGCGCCAGTACATGGTCGACCTGTTCCAATCGATCATCGCGGGTAGTACGGCGCCCGGGATAATCACCGAGGGCCGCGACATCACCACCGTCGTTGCACCCGATGCCGATGTGCGGATACTGCTTACGGCATCCGAGCAAGTTAGAATAGGACGGCGTTCGGCCGAACTCCAGGGAGAATCAGCCGAGACGACTGCCAAGCACCTTGTTTCGCGAGATGCCCAGGATTCTAAGGTTGTCGACTTCATGAACGCCGCAGAGGGTGTTACCACCCTCGATTCAACGGATCTCGACTTCGACCAAACGGTGGAGGCCGTGGTTGCGCTTGTGCGCGAAAAACAGACTTAGAGGATGAGAACATGGCAGACGACGACGACAACTACGGTGACATTGACACCGGGATAGTCGACCGGCTCAATCTGCTATCCGAAGAGGATGCCGCGCAGCGCGCCGCTTCTCTTCGTGCCGGCCTCTCCGACTACGAGCTCGAGGACGAAGACCTCGACATTCTCGAAGCCGCGACCGACGACCCCGATGCCATCGTCTTTCTGCCTGCGCTGCCGGTTCTCGCGATCGTTGGTCGCCCGAACGTCGGCAAGTCCGCTCTCGTCAACCGCATCATTGGTCGTCGTGAGGCCGTCGTCGAAGACACTCCGGGTGTGACTCGTGACCGGGTCAACTACAAGGGCGAATGGAACACTCGCAAGTTCACCATCGTCGACACCGGCGGCTGGGAACCGGATGCTCGTGGCATCAACGCGTCCGTCGCAGCCCAGGCCGAGGTGGCTGTTGACCTTGCCGACGCGGTTCTGTTTGTCGTCGATGCGACGGTTGGCGCGACATCCACAGACGAGCACGTCGTTCGGATGCTCCGCGCAAGCAAGAAGCCGGTCATCCTCGTTGCGAACAAGGTGGATGACGCCCGGCAGGAATCGGAGGCGGCCGTTCTCTGGAGCCTCGGCCTCGGTGAGCCGTGGCCGGTTTCTGCTCTGCACGGACGTGGTGTTGCCGACCTGCTCGACAAGGTCCTGACGGTTCTCCCTGAGGTTTCGGCTGTCGCGAAGGAAGAGGTTGGCGGACCTCGCCGGGTAGCCATTCTCGGTCGCCCCAACGTCGGCAAGTCGAGCCTCCTTAACAAGACCGCGGGCGAAGAGCGTGTCGTCGTCAACGATCTCGCTGGCACCACTCGCGACCCGGTCGATGAGCAGGTAGAAATTGCCGGCAAATACTGGCGTTTTGTTGACACCGCAGGTATTCGTCGCCGCGTCAATCTCGCTCAGGGTGCAGATTTCTACGCCACACTTCGTACAACAGCTGCACTCGAGAAGGCGGAAGTCGCGGTTGTTCTGATCGACGTGACCGAACCGATCAGCGTTCAGGACCTCAAGATCATCGACCTGGTTCTCGAGTCTGGTCGAGCTCTCGTTCTCGCCTTCAACAAGTGGGATCTTCTCGATGACGAACGACGTCGCTACCTCGAGCGCGAGATCGAGCAGGATCTTTCCCACGTCTCGTGGGCTCCTCGAGTCAACATTTCGGCGAAGACCGGTCGTCACATGGAGAAGCTGGTTCCTGCTCTCGAGACTGCTCTCGAGTCCTGGGATACTCGAATTCCGACCGGCAAGTTCAATGCTCTTCTTGCCGAACTGACTGCGGAGCACCCGCATCCGGTTCGCGGCGGTCGCCAGCCCAGGATTCTGTTCGGAACTCAGGCAGCCTCTCGTCCGCCGACGTTCGTTCTCTTTACGACCGGATTCCTGGACCCGCAGTACCGCAGGTTCATCACGCGTCGACTTCGCGAGATTTTCGGTTTCGAGGGAAGCCCGATCAACGTGAACATGCGTGTTCGGGAGCGTCGCAAGCGCTAAGGCGGCCACGTTGTCGGGGCACTGCTTTCACAGGGCACAATGGGGATGTGACCATGACTCCACATCTCCAGTCGCTCGCTGACTTCATTGCTGCTTCGCCGTCCTCCTACCACGCTGTCGCAGAGGTCGCTCGACAGCTGACGGATGCCGGCTACACCGAGCTGCTCGAAGTGGATGACTGGTCCTCGGTTGGCGGACGTCACTTCGTTATCCGCGATGGTGCGATCGTCGCGTGGAACCAGCCGGTCGGTGTAGCAGCGACCGCTCCGTTGCGCATCGTCGGGTCGCACACGGATTCGCCCGGTTTCAAGCTGAAACCGAAGGCAACTACCGGAACTCTCGGCTGGCTGCAGGCAGGTGTCGAGGTCTACGGTGGGCCACTCTTCAACTCGTGGCTCGATCGCGAGCTCGAGTTCGCCGGGCGTCTTGCTTTCAGGGATGGCACGACAGCACTCGTGCGTACTGGCGCCCTGGTTCGCTTTCCGCAGCTTGCCGTGCATCTCGATCGCGCAGTCAATTCCGAGGGGCTGAAGCTCGACCCCCAGCGTCACCTGAATCCCATCATTGGTCTCGGCGATGTCGAACGGGCCGACCTGGTTGGTCATCTTGCTGGTCTTGCTGATCAGACCGCAGCGGATGTCGCGGGGTACGACATTTCCGTCGCTGACACTCAGCCGGCGGCCGTTTTCGGTCTCGATGACGCATTCTTCGCTTCGGGCCGCCTCGACAACCTCTCTTCAGTGCACTCGTCGCTTGTAGCTCTTCTCGGTCTGCCGGATCCCGTTGGTCATACCGTCGTTCTAGCGGCTTTCGACCACGAGGAGGTCGGTTCGGAGTCACGCTCCGGTGCCAGCGGATCGCTTCTTGCCGACATCCTGTCTCGTCTCGCTTCGGCCGTTGGCGCCAGCGAGTCTGATCGGCAGCGTTCGTTTGCCGCGTCGTGGTTGCTTTCGGCCGATGCTGGTCATGCGGTTCATCCGAACTATCCGGAGAAGCACGATCCGGCGAATCGGCCGGTTGCGGGTGGTGGGCCGCTGTTGAAGATCAACGCCAATCAGCGCTACGCCACGGACGCTCTTGGTGCGGCCGAATGGGCTCGTTCGTGCGAAGCGGCTGGCGTCGAGTACCAGGAGTTCGTGTCGAATAATTCGATTCCGTGCGGTTCGACCATTGGACCGCTGAGTGCCACTCGTCTCGGTATTCGTACGATCGACGTTGGGCTTGGTCTCTTGTCGATGCATTCTGCTCGCGAGTTGGCCGGTGCAGCTGACCCCTCGAATTTCACTGCGGCGATTGGTGCTTTTCTCGCTGGCTAGGGTGTTGCTCTTGGTCATCAATCGCGAGACTGGTTGTGGGCTATTAACCCACTCTCAATAGTGAGGAAGCGACCATGCCGAAGGTGTCACCGTTTCTCTGGTTCGATGGGACTGCCGGGGAGGCAGCCAATCTGTACGTTTCCGTTCTCGGGGGCAAGATTCTCGAAGAGCGGCGCTGGGGAGCGGGTGCGCCGGTTCCCGAGGGCAGCGTCATGTCGGTCACGTTCGACATCGACGGACAGCAGTTCACGGCTTTCAACGGTGGTCCGGATCACCATTTCACTGATGCGACTTCGCTCTGGGTCAATGCCGACACTCAGGACGAGATCGATCGGGTTTGGGATGCGCTGACCGCTGACGGTGGTGCGGGTGTTGCTTGCGGGTGGCTCGTAGACAAGTTCGGCTTGTCTTGGCAGGTGGTTCCGCCGATTCTGGGTGAGCTGCTGTCTGACCCGGATGCCGAGAAGGCGGGTCGTGTCATGCAGGCGATGCTAGGGATGGTGAAGCTGGATATCGCTGGCCTGGAGGCCGCTGCTGTCGGGCCCTGAGGTTCTCGAAGGGGGCGCTTCGATGAACTCAGCGACCGAACTACGACGCCACGACGAGTCTCGACTGTAGAAGCATCGCCGCGACCAATGGGTTCTTGCTCGGCATCTCGATGAGCGTTTGCGATGGGTCGATGGATTTCGGCCGTTTCAACCAATAAGTGCCATCACGGCGCAGAATTTCCCAGTCGTTGTTGTGAATCAGCATGTGGTGATATCGACAGAGGAGTATCCCGTTTTCGATATCGGTTTTACCGACGTCTCGGGCCCAGAAGTCGATGTGATGTGCCTCACACCAAGACGGGGGTTTGTCACATCCCGGATATCGGCATCCGCCGTCCCGAACTCCGAGCGCCGTTCGCTGGCGGGTCGTGAAGATTCGTTGTTCTCGCCCGACGTCGATTTTTCCGTCGTCGTCGAAGAGAATTCCGATCGTTCCACCTTCGCAGAGGTATTCCTCGAGCTTGGAGAAGGTGATCGCCGAGAGTGAGTCTTCGAGGATCGCGTACCCCTTCTTCTCTTTGAGCACCTTCTCCTCGACGATGACTCGAACGGCTGCACGGCCCGCGCCGGGCACGAGTGTCGGGTCGGCGGTCAGACCGTTGTGGAAGATTTGCGCGAATCCGTCGACCATGACCTGCTCAAACGAGCGGGTGTCTTCGAGGGGGGTCTCAGTGACCAGGACGGACACCACGGCGTCAGCATCGACGTCAACTTCGACGTCGTTGTCGAGCGAAGCAACATCCATCGCGACCGAACCGGCAGTGACTGAGCCAGCAGGCGACACGGGACGCTCTGGTGCCTCGACGAACCGCGGCCCATTGGTCTGCTTGGCGACAAGCAATTTGACCGCGTTGTAGATCTCGATGCCACCGTCTTCGTCGGGGAGCGCCCATTTGCCGCCGCTCATTCCGTCTTTGCGCCAGACCTTGAGGTAGCGAATGTCGGAGCGCTGCTTCTGCTGCCGCTCGATCGAGTCGAGATCGAGCGCGTTGCGAGCCTGGCGCGCCTTCTTGAGCAGAAACTCGGGGGAGTAGTTCTTGTCGGCGTCGGCGATGAGCTTGTCGGCTTCACCCGAAAGCTGTTCGGCGGTCACTGCCTCGTCTGGGCTGCCGAGCCCGCGCCGAATCGCGTCTGCAGCGTCCACGGAGATCTTGCCGCTCGTGGCCGCGTCGATGATGGTCGTGGCGTCGTCATCTACAACGCTCTGACCGAGCAGAGCCAGCTTGTTCGCTTCGGCGAGCGAGTCGCCGGTCAGTGATTGGATGAGCGCGGTCGGCGTTGGTGCGCCGTGCTTTCGCGCAAGACCGGAGTAGCCGAGTTCGTGCGATGAGCGCCGAGCGATCTCTGCTGCAAGGGCAAGTTTGTAGGACTGGAGATGACGTTCGTGGTTGCTGATCAGCGTCATCCCGCTGAGGACTGCGTCGTCGTCGAGGAGCGCCAGTTTCTCGGCAGAGTTGCCCAGCACGGCGACAGCGAATGCTGACCCGAGGAGCTCTGCGGAGATGTTTGCCATGAGAATATTCTCTCATGATTCGAACGTGTGTTCTAATGTTTGGTCAAATCTGTGGATAAGATTTTTGGCCGGTACGGTGCCTCCAAACACGGCAGACTAGACGAGTGACTTTGCCTCCACCCCTCCCGCCGATCGGTAAACGGGATCCGGGGGATGCCTGGGTCGAGGGCGAGGACGGCCAGCGTTTCTGGGGCCGCTTCGGTGCCGCCGGCCTTCTGGTCTGGGATCGTGGGGAAGGCATCCTGTTGCAGCATCGCGCTTCGTGGAGTCATTTCGGCGACACCTGGGGCATTCCCGGCGGCGCTCGAAAGCAGGGCGAGACCGCTGAGGATGCCGCGCTTCGCGAGGCTGCGGAGGAGGCCCGCGTTCCGAGTGAGCGGCTCCGCGTCATCCATACGTCTGTTTATGATTTGGGTTTTTGGTCGTACACGACTGTTGTTGCCGAAACTCTTGAGCCTTTCGATGCCGTTGTTGCGGATCTGGAGAGTCGCGAACTGCGCTGGGTCCCGGTGGATGTTGTGGACGAGTTGCCGTTACATCCGGGCTTCGCGGCTGCGTGGCCCGAGCTGCGGACGTGGCTGAGGTAAGCTTTCTGAGTTGCCCGACAGGGTCAACGAGCCACGGGCTGTGGCGCAGCTTGGTAGCGCACTTGACTGGGGGTCAAGGGGTCGCAAGTTCAAATCTTGTCAGCCCGACCAAAACCGGCTTATTCAAACTAGTCCCAGAAATAAGGGGCAAGTGAGCCAAAACAGAAACTCCCGAGGATTGGTTTCCTCGGGAGTTCTTGTTTGGTGGCGTGGGTGTGTCCAAGTTCAGCGAACCGGGCGGTGCCGGATCGGCGCGGACGCGACGAGTCGGTGTCGCCGTCGCGTGAGTGCTGATTGCGAGTGGAGCAATTGCCGCTCCGCGGATCAGCTCGACGGTGAGCTCGAGTTCGAACTGTACCGATCCGTCTTCGTCGATGTAGATCTTCTCGGCAAACGCTTGATTGAGTAGACGGCGGATTTGGGGTGCGGCCTCTAAATACG
>DASXNG010000033.1:0-7493 GCA_036495225.1 Galbitalea sp. | reverse complement strand
TCTGCGTGCGGCGCAGCATCCGAATATTCGGGCCATCAAGGACGCGAAGGGCGACTTCAGTGAAGTCAGCCGGGTGCTCAACCAGACCGACCTGCTGTACTTCTCCGGCGATGACACCAACATCCTGCCGCACCTGTCCATCGGTGCCGTCGGCCTCATCGGCGTAACTGCGAATATCGCGTCCGCGCCGTATCGGGTGATGGTCGACGCGGTCAACAACAACGACCTAGCGACTGCGACACAGGCGCACAAGCAGCTCGAGCCGCTGGTTCGCGCAGTCATGACACACGTTCCGGGTACCGTGGCGGCGAAGTACATCCTGCACGGGCTCGGCCGCATTCAGAGCCCGCGCGTCCGACTGCCCCTCGTCGGGCCGGAAGACTTCGAGGCGGCGCTCATCGAGGATGAGGTCGCGCTCGTCGGCGACATCCCGGGCGTCGACCTCAGCAACTTCAGACCGGACCGCAACGCGGCCGCCGGCGGAGCACTACCCAAGGTTGCCGGCACCACGCGCTAGCACCCGCATCAACGAAGGATTCAATGCCAGTCACCGTTTACCAACCAGCCAAACTTCCGGCTGGAACTCTCCGCGTCATCCCGATCGGGGGCCTCGGAGAAATCGGCCGAAACATGACCTCGTACGAGATCGACGGCAAGATACTCATCGTCGACTGCGGCGTACTCTTCCCGGAGGAGACACAGCCGGGCGTCGACCTGATCCTGCCGGACTTCTCGCCGATCAGGGACCGCCTCGACGACATCATCGGCGTCGTGCTCACGCACGGTCACGAAGACCACATCGGTGCTGTGCCGTACCTGCTGCGCTTGCGCGCGGACATCCCGCTCATCGGTTCGACGCTCACGCTCGCGCTGGTCGAAGCGAAGCTCAAGGAGCACCGGATCACGCCGTACTCGCTGACCGTCACGGAGGGCCAGACCGAGCAGCTGGGCCCGTTCAACCTCGAGTTCATCGCCGTGAACCACTCGATTCCGGATGCGCTCGCCGTCGCCATCAAGACGAAGGCTGGGGTCGTGCTTCACACGGGTGACTTCAAGATGGACCAGCTCCCGCTCGACGATCGCATCACAGACCTTCGTGCGTTTGCGCGTCTCGGCGAGGCGGGAGTTGACCTCTTCCTTCCAGACTCGACCAACGCTGACGTCCCAGGTTTCACTGCTCTCGAGCGCGAGATCGGCCCTGTGCTGGAGAGTGTCATCGCCAAGGCGCCGCGCCGCGTGATTGTCGCGAGCTTCTCCAGTCACGTTCACCGCGTGCAGCAGGTTCTGGATGCTGCCGTCGCCAACGATCGCAAGGTCGTGCTCATGGGCCGCTCGATGGTGCGAAACATGGGTATCGCCGCGGACCTCGGTTACCTCAAGGTTCCGGACGGCGTTCTCATCGAGGCCAAGAAGGCCGCGGACCTTCCCGGCAACAAGGTCGTGTACATGTCGACCGGGAGCCAGGGTGAGGCGATGGCCGTGCTCGCGCGGATGGCGAACCTCGAGCACCAGATCGAGGTCGGCAAGGGTGACACGGTGATTCTTGCGTCCAGCCTCATCCCGGGCAATGAGAACGCGGTGTACCGCGTGATCAACGGGCTCACGAAGCTCGGCGCGAACGTCGTGCACAAGGCGAACGCGAAGGTGCATGTCTCTGGTCACGCTGCCGCGGGGGAGTTGCTGTACTGCTACAACATCCTGAAGCCGAAGAACGTGCTGCCCGTTCACGGCGAGTACCGGCACCTGGTCGCCAACGCGAACCTCGCGATCGCGACGGGGGTTCCGGAGGAGAACACGATCATCGCCGAGGATGGCACCGTGATCGATCTCCGCGACGGCGTGGCAACCGTTGTCGGCCAGCTCGATCTCGGCTATGTCTACGTCGACGGTTCGAGTGTCGGTGAGATCACGGACGCAGATCTCAAGGATCGCCGCATCCTCGCCGAGGAGGGTTTCATCTCAATCTTCGTCGCGATCGACCTGCAGACTGGTTCCGTCATTGTCGGGCCGGAGATCCAGGCGCGCGGTTTCGCAGAAGACGAGGACGTGTTCGAGGACGTCAAGCCGCAAATTCTGAAGGCGCTGACGGATGCCTCGTTCAACGGCACTCGCGACACCCACGCCTACGCGCAGGTGATCCGTCGTACCGTCGGTCGCTGGGTGAACACGCAGCACCGCCGTCGCCCGATGATCATCCCGGTAGTCATCGAGGCGTAGGAGTGACTGCGGGCGCCGGTGGTCGAGCAGCCGCGCCGCGAAGCGGCCGGCGTCGTCGAGACCTCACGTCCGCGCTACTAGCGCTCCTGACCGCCACACTCCTCACCGCCTGCACGCCGCAGCCGATCCCGAGCGCAGCCCCGTCCCCAACCCCAACCACCGTCGAACTCTCCCAGCTGACCCTTACCCCGGCTGGCCTCACCGATCTCGACGTGGGCAAACCCGTTCCGGCAGACAACCGGTTGGTCAAATACTCCCCGACTCGCTGCCCAACCTCGGGCGGCTGGCTCACCCTCTACCCCCAGGACACCAACGACTCAAGCGGCCAGCCGCTCGATCCATTCGACGTAGTGACCGAACACGGCAACGCGACCAGCGATGTCACGACGGTCTTTGTCTGGAGCAAGCAGATCGCGACCCCGGAGGGCATCCGGGTCGGCAGCACCCAGGCGCAGGTTCTCGCCGCGTACCCGAACGCAAAGCACAGCGTGTCCTACGCAACGGACGTCTATGCGGTTCCCAGCTCGGCAGGCACTCTCGTGATCGAGGTCGCTGGCCACAACTCCTTCGCGAAGGGCGAGTGGCCGACATCCGAACTCGGCACGGTGGTATGGATGTTCGCACTCCAGCCGAACGCGCCCGTCGCGTCGATCGCCGGCAACAACGATGCCGGCCCGTGTCCGACGCCCGGCCATGACCCGGGCGACATCGACTAACCGTAGGTCGCAGCGGCCTGTCGCCCCCTAGTATGTCTCACGTGAATAAGGCTCTCGTTTCGCTCGCGATGGCAGTTGTAGCGGTGCTCACTCTGGTCGGTTGCAGCCCTCCGTCGCCGACATCCGCGCCGTCGTCCACAGCGACGGCAGCTGCAGCAGCAACTGACGCGCCGACCCCGACGCCGACGCCGGGCAAACCCACAGAGGCCGATCTCGTGGTGACTCCGGACGGCATTGCACCGCTTGTCGTGGGCGAGCCCATTCCAGACGAATCCGCAGACACGGCGATCGCAATCTGGAATCCAAGTTTCTGTGTGAATTCAACCGCCGGCATCAAGCCAGGGGATCCGACGGCCGGTGCTTGGACGGCGAACTATCCGGAAGACGCGACCGGTTACTCGGTCTCGCTTCCGTTCAGCGTCGTCGTGCCGACTCACGTGAAGGCGGATCCGATCTCGCAGATCATGGTCAGCTCGGCGAACTTGTCGACTTCGCAAGGCATCCGCGTCGGCAGCACGACAGCGCAACTGAAGGCTGCATACCCGTCTCTTGTGACCGGACCTCACTCGACCATCAGCGACATCTATTCGGTCGACGGCACGACGGGCACCCTGGTCTTCGAGGTCGCGAATGGACTCACGCCGCACTACTGGTCGACAAAGCAAATCGGCGCAATCTTGTGGATGCGAATAGTGCCGTTGGGTTCGGAGATCTACGCGATTGCGGGCACGGACGGCATAGCGCTCTGCGACACGGGGGAGTAGTAACAGCCCAGTGACCCTTGACCCGGTAGCTGTTCAGGGCGCGTCATCCCCGGCACCGACACCCCTCGCGGGTACCGTGGAGCCCATGGCTACGAGCACCAGGTCGAACGCGCCCTCCCGCGGGGGAAACAACCGCGGCGGCGCTAGTTCGACGCGGTCGCGTACTCAGCCGACGAAGCGGCTTCCCGCACCTAAAGCGGTACGGCAGCCCGAGCACGGGTTCTTCGCGAGCATCTATCTGGGCCTTGCGCACATCGCGGGGGGTGCGTTTCGGGTGCTCGGCAAGGAGACGCTCGAGAAGGACCAGCGTCGAGACGGCGTTCCGTTCTTCCTGCTGATCCTCGCGGTTGCCGGTGCGGTCGCCGAGTGGTTCGCGACATCCAGTCCTGTCGCTATCACGCTCGACGCCTGGACCTTCGGTGGGCTCTTCGGGCGCGTGGCATTCGCGCTTCCCGTCATCATGCTTCTCTTTGCCGCTTGGCTGTTCCGGCATCCGTCGACAGTGCATGACAACACGCGCATCGGCATTGGCGGCATCCTTCTGCTCTCAAGTGTCGCTGCGATCTGCAACATCGCGGGTGGCAATCCTTCACCTGCGAGCCACTCGGGTGACCTTCCCAAGGCCGGCGGCATTGTCGGGTGGATCGCGTCGTGGCCGCTGGTGCAGCTTGGGGCCAGCGCGCTCGTCATCCCGATCGCCGTCGTCGTACTGCTGCTCTCGCTGTTCATCATCACCAAGACCCCGCCGAACAAGTTGGGCGAACGGTTCCGGCAGCTCTACGCATACCTCTTCGGCACGACGTACGAAGCGCGCGAACCGAAGTCGAAGGTGAAGGCGAGCAACGAAACCGCTCCGCTCGAATTCGGCACGCTGAGCGACCTGGGTCTCGACGACGACGACCCGGCGAGCCTGCCGTGGTGGCGTCGCAACAAGAACAAGAAGGATGCCTTCGACAGCCCGGTCGTTGGCCGCGATTCGGATGTCGACGACACCGCCGTCATCGATCACACCAAGCACGACAGCGGCGAGTTCGGCATCGATCTACTGGAAGAACTCGTGCGCGCGGAGGATGCGGTCAAGCGATTCACCGGCGAAGTCGACATGGGCCCAACCGGCGTGCGTGAAGATCCGGTCGGCCTGCTTCCCGGCTTCAACAGCAAGGCGAGCGAGAAGGGCAAAGCAGGCGAGTTCGGGGGCGCCGCTGCGCCACGCACGACCGCTCCCTACCGTCTGCCTTCGGCAGCGCTCCTCACTCCAGGCACCCCGCCCAAGGCGCGCAGTGCTGCGAACGACGAGGTGGTCGCCGCGCTCACCGAGGTGCTCAAGCAGTTCGAGGTCGACGCCAAGGTCAGTGGGCTGACCCGCGGCCCGTCAGTCACGCGCTACGAGATCGAACTCGCGCCCGGCGTCAAGGTCGAGCGCGTCACCGCGCTTGCCAAGAACATCAGCTACGCGGTCGCGAGCAACGAGGTCACGATCCTCTCGCCGATCCCGGGCAAGAGCGCCATCGGTATCGAGATCCCCAACAAGGACCGCGAGATCGTCTCGCTCGGTGACGTTCTGCGTTCGAATGCCGCGAGCAAGAGCATCCATCCCCTCACCGTTGGCCTTGGCAAAGACGTGGAGGGCGGCTTCGTCGTCGCGAACCTCGCCAAAATGCCACACCTCCTGGTCGCCGGTGCGACCGGTTCAGGTAAGTCGAGCTTCATCAACTCGATGATCACGTCTCTCCTCATGCGCGCCAAGCCCGCCGAGGTGCGCATGGTGCTCATCGACCCGAAGCGCGTCGAGCTCACGATCTACGAGGGCGTTCCGCACCTGATCACCCCCATCATCACGAACCCGAAGAAGGCCGCAGAGGCGCTGCAGTGGGTTGTGAAGGAGATGGACACTCGCTACGACGACCTGTCGAGCTTCGGCTTCAGGCACGTGGATGACTTCAACCGGGCCGTGGTCGCGAACGAGATCGTGCTGCCGGTCGGCAGTGAGCGCGTTCTGCGTCCATACCCGTACCTGCTCGTCGTGGTCGATGAGCTCGCGGACCTGATGATGGTGGCGCCTCGGGATGTTGAGGACTCGATCGTCCGCATCACCCAGCTAGCGCGAGCATCCGGTATTCACCTCGTGCTCGCGACACAGCGTCCGTCCGTGGATGTCGTCACCGGACTCATCAAAGCCAACGTGCCGTCGCGCCTCGCGTTTGCCGTCAGCAGCTCAACGGATTCGCGCGTCATCCTCGACCAGCAGGGCGCAGAGAAGCTCATCGGGCAGGGTGACGGACTATTCCTTCCCATGGGCGCTGGCAAGGCGGTGCGTGTGCAGGGCGCGTGGGTCACCGAGGCGGAGATCGACGCCGTCGTCAAGCACGTGACCGCGCAGGCGAAGCCGGAATACCGGCAGGATGTCGCGGCTCCGGTCGAGCACAAGCAGATCGATGCCGACATTGGCGACGATCTCGAGGTGCTGCTCGCAGCGGCAGAGCTCGTCGTCAGCACCCAGTTCGGGTCGACGTCGATGCTGCAGCGCAAACTCCGCGTGGGATTTGCCAAGGCCGGCCGCCTCATGGACCTTCTGGAATCGCGTGAAATTGTTGGGCCATCCGAGGGTTCGAAGGCGCGCGACGTGCTGGTGAGCCCCGAGCAGCTGCCGGAGGTGCTAGCGATGCTCAAGGGTGGTGGGGCGGTTTCCGCAAGTTCCCATAGAGACCCCGTCGCCGACATGACAACCGGTTACGATGAGGTTGACGGCGACTCCGGCGAGGACGCCTGGGGGCTTACGGGCAGGGAGTGATTGTGGCGCTACCCGCACACGACGGTACGGCTGCCGCACCGCGACGCACGAACTCGATGAGAGGTCGCGTCACCAGCGCGGGCGACACCCCGGCGAGCAACGGCAACATCGCAAACATCGTCACGGTCATCCGGATCCTGCTCGTCCCGCTCTTTGTCTGGCTACTCCTGCTCGACGACGGCCAGGACGGCGTCTGGCGCTACGTAGCTGCTGGGCTGTTCATCCTCGCGATCGCGACCGACGGAGTCGACGGCAAGCTCGCACGCGGTCGCAACCTGGTGACAAACCTCGGCATCATCCTCGATCCGATCGCCGACAAGCTCCTCATCGGTGGTGCGCTCATCGGCTTGTCGATCCTGGGCGAGCTGCCGTGGTGGGTCACGATCGTCATCATGGTGCGGGAGATCGGCATCACGGTGTTCCGCTTCGTGGTGATCCGCAAGCGCGTCATCCCGGCCTCGCCCGGCGGAAAGCTCAAGACCGTGTTCCAGGCAATCGCTATTTCGCTGTTCCTGGTGCCGCTGCAATCGTTCTTCACGAATGTGTTCGGCGCTCCGGAATGGGTGCTCACCGCGATCCTGGTCTTCCAATGGGTCGTCATGGGCATCGCGCTCGTGCTAACCGTCTACACGGGGTTCGACTACCTCTGGCAGGCATGGAAGCTGCGCAAGGAGCCGGTCGAACCTCCCGCAGCGGCGTGACCACAACCCCGCAGGTAGTTATTGCCGAGCTGACTGCTCGCGGCTTGACGATCGCGGTGGCTGAGTCGTTGACCGGGGGCTTGCTGGTCGCTGAGCTGATCAGCGTGCCCGGTGCATCGGCCGTGGTGAACGGGGGAGTGGTCGCATACAACACCGCGCTCAAGCATTCCCTGCTCGGCGTTGACCAGCAATTGCTTGCCACGCGCGGCGCTGTGGATCCGGATGTCGCCGGCCAGATGGCCGCCGGAGTTCGACTCGCCTGTGCGGTCGACGGCGTCCCTGCGGACCTCGGAGTCGCGACGAC
>DASXNG010000032.1:0-4137 GCA_036495225.1 Galbitalea sp. | reverse complement strand
AGGAACACATCCTCAAGGCTCGATCGCCGCACGAGACTCGTCAACGGATTGAGCCCCTTCTTCACGATCTTCTCGAGTTCCGCCTCGCCGTTTTCGCTGTAGATGAGGATGCGGTCTGGCAGCACCTCGCGCCGCTCGCCGATTCCTTCTAGTTGAGGGGCGACATCCGCGTTCCTGTCGGAGCCGAATCGCACCTCGACGACTTCGCGCGTCGAGTACTGCTTGATGAGGGCCGCGGGTGATCCCTCCGCCATGATCGAGCCCTTGTCGACGACGACGAGTCGATCGCAGAGTTGCTCGGCCTCGTCCATGTAGTGGGTCGTGAGTACGAGCGTCGTGCCCTGCTCCTTCAGTCGGAAGAGGCGATCCCAGAGGATGTGTCGTGCCTGCGGGTCGAGGCCGGTGGTCGGTTCGTCGAGCAGCAGGATGCGGGGATCGTTGACCAGCGCGCGCGCGATCGTCAGGCGCCGCTTCATCCCGCCGGAGAGGTCTTCGACCCTGGACTTTGCGCGATCGCTCAGCTGGGCGAACTCCAGCAGCTCGTCTGCCCGTTTGGCAACCTGTCGAGACGGGATGCCGAAGTAGCGTCCGTAGACGATGAGATTGTCACGAACCTTCAGTTCGGAGTCGAGATTGTCGGCCTGCGGAACGACGCCCAGTTGAGCGCGAATCTCCGGACCGTTCACATTCGGGTCGAGCCCGAGGATGCTCAGGTCTCCGCTCGTGCGCGTGGAGACGGCGCCGACCATGCGCATAGTCGTCGACTTGCCTGCGCCATTCGGCCCGAGTAGCCCGAAGGATTCACCCGGTGCAACCTCGAACGATATGCCGTCGACCGCGGCGAAATCCTTGTACTTTTTGGTCAACGAGGACGCGGTGATGACAGGCAATGGCACGTTTTCGAGCCTAACCCAGACCACGGACGACCGGATTCGTGCTACGCGCGCACCGCACCCTCTCGTCAACCTAAATTGACTTTTCTCGATCACGTCAACTATGGTTGACGCTCATGGAGGAACTGATTTTGATACTCGCTGGGGCCGCCGCATCCGAAGACCCGATCGAAGCGCTGCGCGCGATCGAGAAACTGCGCAAAGAAGTTGACAGAGTTGAGGCCGTCGCGGTGCGCCGCGCCCGCAACGCAAACGCCTCGTGGCAGTTCATCGCCCTGGCGCTCGGCGTCTCCAAACAGGCAGTTCACAAGAAGTACGGACGAAGCTAATCCCATGAGTTCAACCGAGACCGCAGAGCGGCGTCGTGGCCCATTCTCCAGGCGATCCAAAACCGAGGGTCCCCGCGCCAAATTCAGCCAGCTCCTGCCCTACCTTCTCGAGAACAAACCGGCCATCGCGCTGGTCATCTTCCTCAGCATCATCGCCTCGATCACGACCATCGCCCAGCCTCTGCTTGTTCGGCAGGGAATCACCAATTTCGAGAATTCAGACCCATGGGGCACCATCGCGATCGCCGTCGTCGTTCTGCTCGTGGTCGGTGCGCTCATCAGCGGCGTGCAGCACTACCTGCTGCAGCGGATGGGAACGACCGTCGTGCTGTCCGTTCGCAGGGTGCTCGTGCGCAGGATGCTTGGACTCCCGATCAGCGAGTTCGACACACGTCGCACCGGCGATCTCGCATCGAGAGTCGGCTCCGATACGACCCTGCTGTACGCCGTTATGACGCAGGGCCTCATCGATTCCGTCGGCGGAGCGCTGCAGTTTCTTGGCTCGCTCATCGCGATGGCGTTCATCGATCCGACCCTGCTCGTCATCACGATCGTCGTCGTCGGCATCTCGATCGTCGGCGTCGGAGCGCTGGCCGGCCGCATCCGCACAGCGAGCCAGGACCAGCAGACGAAGGTCGGCGAACTCGGGTCGAGCATCACCCGCGCCCTGGGTGCAATCCGCACCGTGCGCGCGTCGAACGCGACAGAGCGAGAAGTCGCGGCCGTACAGGAGGACGCTCAGGGCGCCTGGCAGATGGGTGTTCGGGTCGCGAAGGTCTCGGCGCTCGTCGTGCCAATCGCGGGTGTCGCCCTGCAGGTGTCGGTGCTTGCGGTTCTCGGTGTCGGCGGGTTCCAGGTCGCCAACGGCGCTATCTCGATCGGCACACTCATCGCGTTCGTGATCCTGCTCTTCACGCTCGTCACACCGCTCGGTTCTGCGTTTGGGGCCGTGACATCCGTCAGCCAGGCGCTTGGTGCGCTTGGTCGCATCCAGGAGATCATCGACCTGCCGAGCGAAGCGGAACTGGATGCGACTATCTCACCCGTTGCGGCCGTCGCAGACGACAGCGCGGTGAGCTTCGACGACGTGGTGTTCACCTACCCCGAGAAGGCCCACAAGTCGGAGGCGGCGAAGGTTCTAGCGGCATCCGGGGTCACTGTGCCAGACGAGCTCGAAGACTTCGCTCACGACCGAACCGTGCTGCACGGCGTCTCGTTCCGGGTGCCGCGCGGTCAGCGCACGGCACTCGTCGGGCCGTCCGGCGCGGGCAAGAGCACCATCCTCGCCCTGATCGAGCGTTTCTACGACCCGACGCAGGGCGTCATCCGCCTCGGCGGCGTAGACGTTCGCGGCATCGACCGCATCGAGCTCCGATCGCAAATCGGCTACGTCGAACAAGACGCGCCGGTGCTCGCGGGCACGATCCGCGACAACCTGCTGCTGGGCAAACCGGAGGCGACCGAGGCAGAGTGCATCGAAGTGCTGCACTCGGTGAACCTCACCGAAGTACTCGAACGCAACGCACTGGGCCTCGACGCGCCGGTCGGCGAAGAGGGCATCATGCTTTCGGGAGGCGAGCGCCAACGACTCGCCATCGCCAGAACACTGCTCGCCGCGCCGCCGATCCTGCTGCTGGATGAGTCGACCTCATCCCTCGACGGACTCAACGAGCAACTGTTGCGAGAGGCAATCGATGCGGTCGCCGAGAATCGCACGCTCATCGTGATCGCGCACAGGCTCTCGACGGTCGTCGACTCCGACCAGATCGTGGTGCTCGACCACGGGCGTGTGGTTGGCGCTGGCACCCATTCGGAGCTTGTCCTCTCGACACCCCTCTACAAGGAACTCGCGAAGCACCAGCTGCTGGTATAGCGCCGGGTCGGTACCTCGTCACTGCTCACGGTGGCGGGAGAAACTACACCCGCCGGCGGGGGAAACGCACCCGCGGAGGGAGTCATAACTCCCGCCGTCGGACAGTTTCTCCCGCCGCTACCCGAGCGCGCACATCCCGCTACACGAGCGCGTACATCGCGACCGCGGCCGTGGCCGCGACGTTGAGACTGTCGATGCCGTGCGCCATCGGGATAGTCACGATCGTGTCTGCGGCCGCAAGCGCGTCATCCGTCAGGCCGTCGCCTTCTGTGCCGAGTACCAGGGCGACGCGCTCGGGCGCAGTCGCCGCGAAGGTCTTGAGGTCTACGGCGCCATCGGCCAGCGCGAGCGCCGCGACGTGGAATCCGGATGCCGCGAGCAGCTGCCTGGTCGACGACCAGTCGCCGACGCGGGTCCACGGCACCTGCAGCACGGTCCCCATGCTGACGCGGATCGCGCGCCGGTACAGCGGGTCCGAGCACCGCGGCGTCACGAGAACGGCGTCTGCTCCGATCGCGGCGACCGAGCGAAAGATCGCCCCGACGTTGGTCGGGTCTACGACGTTTTCGAGGATGACGACGCGTCGGGCATCCCTCAGAAGCGCCTCAACGGTGGGCAACTCCGGCCTGTGCATGGCGGCGATCAGGCCGCGATGAAGCAGGTAGCCGGTCAACTGCTCGAGCAGCTCGGTCGGCCCGGAGAAAATCGGAATGTCGAAGCCCTCCGTTGCCGCGACAGCGTCATCGACGGATGCTCCGAGCGCGAGCACCGACCGCGGGATGTGCCCGGCCGCAATAGCCCGCTGCAGCACGAGGAGCGACTCGGCGATGTACAGGCCGCCGGCGGACTTCTTCAACGCGACATCCGTCAGGTGGGAGTAGTCGGCGAGTCGAGGGTCGTCGAGCGAGGTGATCTCAATGACGCTCATCCGCGCCCCTCCTCCTTGTGCAGGTTGCGCATAACTCAGGCAGAATTCCCCGAATCGGTGCAACACGCCGCGAGATCCGGCGCGGCGGCAAATTCTGCCTGAGTTATGCGCACA
>DASXNG010000031.1:0-10926 GCA_036495225.1 Galbitalea sp. | reverse complement strand
TGAGGAGAATTACTGTCGTGCCCATCACCCATGTCCAGCTCTTTTCTGTGCCGGTTTCCGACCAGGATCGCGCGATCGATTTCTACGTGAATACGCTCGGATTCTCGGTCGAGAGCGACTCAGACATGGGCCCGGACATGCGCTGGGTGATGCTCACCCTGCCCGGTGCACAAACCGCAATCACGTTGGTGACCTGGTTCCCCTCGATGCCTGCCGGTTCCCTGCGAGGATTGGTGCTGGAGACCGACGACCTCGAAGCGTCGGTCGCCAGCATGACCGAGCGCGGGGCCGCGCCATCCGAGATTCAGGATGCCCCGTGGGGCAGGTTCGTCCAGCTGGATGACCCGGACGGAAATGGCATCATCGTGCAAGCTTCCGCGCGCGACTCGTCGACTCTTGTACATTGAAATCGTGCCCGAATCACAATCTGGTTCTTTCGCGTTCGACGACTCGGACTTCGAGGCCGTCGACGAGTTCCTTGCTGCATCTCCGACCACTCAGCAGTTGCCTTCGGATCCGGAATTCGATCTCGACCAGAGTCTGCCAGATCTCGATTGGGCCCTGCTCCCGGAGGGCGTGACACGCAGCACGTTCGCTGCTCCAAGCGGTGAGCTTGCGATCATCGAGGCCGGCGCGACGGATGCCCCGCGCGTCGTGCTAGTTCCCGGCGTCACAGGGTCGAAGGAAGACTTCGCGCTCATGATGCCGCTACTCGCGGCCGCCGGCTACCACGTGTTGGCTTATGACATGGCGGGGCAATACGAATCCCACGCTGCGGGTCCGGAAAATCTGGCCGTTCCGCTCGCGCACTACACGCACGACCTCTTCGTGAACGACCTCGTCGCGATTCTCGAATCCCGGCCCGGGGCAGCGCACGTGCTGGGGTATTCCTTTGCAGGGACGGTTGCGCAACTGGCGCTGAACGCCCGCCCCGACCTCTTCCTCAGCCTGACGCTGCTCAGTGCCCCGCCACAGTCCGGTCAGGGATTTCGTGGTGTGAAGCGCATCGGTCGCATCTCACGTTTTACCAACGGTCGGGTAGGGGCGGCGCTCATGATCTGGGGCGTCAAGGAGAATTTCACGAAAGTTCCGCCCGGTCGTCTACGGTTCGTCAGGGACCGCTTCTCGCTTACGCGGAGGTCGAGCGTCGCCGACATCATCACGTTGATGAAGCGGGCACCTGATCTGGATGACGTGCTTGCAGGATCCCCGATCCCGAAACTCGTCGCGGTCGGCGAGCACGATTTGTGGCCAGTGTCGCTTCACCGCGATTTCGCCACCGCGATCGGCGCAACGCTCGCCGTGTACCCCACGGGTCACAGCCCGTGCGAGACCTCACCACACCAGCTCGTGCGGGACCTGGTGAGCCTGTACGCGCGAGCCTGACGGCGCTACGCGGGTCGTCCGAAGTCTTCGGCCGACCCGTATTCTTCGCCCTCGCCGACGAAATGTGGGCGCATGCGGCGTTCCCACTCTTTCCGTTCTTCCCGCCGCCCCAGCAGCGACTGCTCGCGAGCGTTGGTTGCGAGCGTTGTGTACGCCCAGTACACGCGCCGAGCGAGGCCGCCGAACGATGAGAACGGGCGCGCCGAGACCGCAACCCGCAACTGCGAGTCGTACTCCACGCGCATGTCTGCGGTGAATTGAAAACTCAGGTCAAGGTCATCGTGGAGTTCGCGAACATCCCTGTGCGCCGTCTGCCGGATTCTGCGCCAGGCTGCGGCGCTGATCGCAAAGTTCGATCCAAAAAGCGGCGGATGTCCGAGCAGCCAGCCCATGGACCAGAACATTCCCCCGAGATAGACCACCTCGCCGAGCCGCCGCACGATGCGGGGCGCCCCATAGAACTCACCGGGACCGGTCACCGCCGCAAGCCCGGGCACGCTCTCGAAACGTTGCTCGATTCGGAGCACCCAGCCGGGTGGGGGAACTGAGTCAGCGTCGAGGCGTCCAATGATCGAACCGCTCGCGGCATCGAAGCCGGCAGCGGTGGCCGCCGGGATGCCACGCTTGGGTTCGGTGACCACGCGTGCGCCCGCCGCCCGAGCGACGTCTGCCGTGTCATCCGTGCTGCCGTTGTCGACCACGATAATCTCGTCCGCAGGCCGAAGTTGCTCAGCGAGGGCATCGAGACAACGCTTGAGCATGGCCGCATCGTTGAGCGCTGGGATGACCACCGAGATGACCGTCATGATGTCTTCATCATATCGACGCACGGTAGCGACGGACGGTCGCCGAACGGGGTCTCCGCTAACGGGCTGTGGGCTAACTGGCGCTGATCACCGATGCGAGAACAGTGGGCATCAGGAAGTACACGCCAGCAACCGCGGCCAACTGGAAAATGATCCACAGCACAAGCGCGAAGACCGAAGTGCCTCCGACTTTCACTATCCGCAAAATGAGGTACAGCGGCGGAATGAACCCCGCGATGATGGTCGGCACGTCGCCGTGGCCCTTGTCGACAAGCGTCTTGCGATCGGCGGCCGCAAACACGACACCGAGAATGGCTGGCGCGAAAAGGATGGCCCATTGGATGCCGGGCATGAGTGATGTCTCGAGTACCCCGAAAATCGCGTAGACGATCGCAAACTGGAATAACGGAAGTAGTGCGATCATCCACACGCCGAGCGTGCTCGTGCCCGAGGCAACGGTGACGCCCAGGGAGGCGCTTGGCGCGCGATCCATCGGAACGTAAGCACCCTGCGTCGCCATCGCCGAGTCTGCGACGTACGCGCGCCCTATCGATGGCGAGTTGTACGGGGGCTGTGGGGTCACTGGCGTGTACGCCGCCGGGCCGGCAAGAGAGGTCGCGGGCAGGACCGGGCCGGGCGGTGGAACATAGCTGGCGCCAGGTGGAAGGGGCGCGTCGTACTGCGCGCCGGAGGGCGGTGGAGCGTATGGGGCAGCGGGCGGAGTGGACGCGCGTGGCGGGCTCGCACTCTCGTTCGCGAAATTCGGCATGGGCAGAACGGTGTCGGTCGCAAGCCCTGGAATCACGCTCAGGTCGGGCGGCAGCGTGAGGCCGGGAAGGGCAGCCCATTCCGGAATGGAAATCGGACCGGACGGAGTCTCCGCTGGCGGATCAGCCTGCGCCGTCGGCGGCGCGGTCGGCGGAACGATGGGCGGAGCCGTCGCCTGCATGACCGGTGGAGTAACAGGCTGTGGAGCGGCGACCGGCTGGGGCGCGACGGGTGGTTGCTGGACAGGCTGGGGTGCGATCGGGGCTGAGGCTGGCGTCCTTGGTGCCGCGGAAGCTGGTGCTGCGGTGGCGGGTGCTGCGGTCGCCGGCATGGCGTCGAACGGAGATGGTGCCGCATGGGCGCCATAGCTCTGTGGTGGCGATGGGACCCCAAGGTGCGACGGCTGGGAGAGCGGCTGCTGATAGGCCGGAGCGGCAGGCTGCTGGTGGGCGGGCCCACGAACGGGCTGCACCGCGGCCTGCTCGAACGGATTCTGCTGATAGGCGGGTGGTGGCGGGATGACCGGCGCACCCTGGCTCGCGAACATCACGTCCTGGGTCCAACCCGCGCCATCCCAGCGCCGCACGCGCGCAGCGTCGGCAGGGTCTGGGTACCACCCTGCAGGCACGATGGGAGCACCGTCGCCAACAGCCACGTGTGTTCTCCTATCTCTGGCCCGCGGGGGTTGCCAAGAGTTTATGTCAGGTGCTCGGTATGCGCGATGGGGCTCGCGCTGGGTGTTGTCCGCATGCGACAATTTCGGACTCACTCTGCACCTAAGCTCAGTGCAAGAGTTCGTATTGACCCGCGGAGTGCAAATCAGTGATACGTGTCATCAGTTACAACCTTCGCGAGAACCACGCGGTCGGCGAAATTGTCGATCTGGTGAACAACAACTCCCTGGATGTCTTGTGCCTGCAGGAATGCGACAGCACAGCTCTGCCCGAGGAAGTCGGCGACCTTTCGCTTGCAGATTCCACGAAAGCGAATCGCCTTGGGCTCGCGCTGTACTACCGCAAGGCGCGCTTCACCGCGGTGAAGACCGGCACCTTCGCGCTCAAGAAGTCGCTGCACGACCGGGTACTCGCACCAGCTCACGAACGGCTCCTCGGCACCCGCATGATCGACAACGAGGACGATCGTGAACTGGTCGTCGCGAGCTTCCATGCGGCGCCACTCACCGCGTTGAATTCGCTACGCCGCAACCAGATCCGTGCCGCTCACAGTGAGTTGCGAGTCCTCGGGGATGGGCTCCCAGCGCTGATGGTCGGCGACTACAACTATCCGTGGTTCAAGAAGAATCTCAGCGAACACGTGCAGGAAAACGGCTACGACCTGACGCTGAGCGAGACGCGCACCTACACGAGGTACAAATTCTTCCGCGGTCACTTCGACTTCGCGACATCCATGGGTCTTCGCATTGATCGGGTTGAGACTCTGCCACGGGGCAAGTCCGACCACATGCCGATTTTGGTCACTGCGGATTACATGTCGAAGACGGCAGTCGCACAATGAGAGTTGATGGCGCAGTTTCGGGATCGCGTTGACGCCGGTCGACAGCTCGCCGCGCAGCTGACCGGGCTGCGGGGCACTGACACCGTCGTGCTGGGACTCCCGCGAGGTGGCGTTCCCGTCGCCGCCCAGGTTGCTGTTGCCCTCCATCTGCCGCTCGATGTCATCGTCGTGCGAAAGCTCGGGCTGCCTGGTCACCCCGAGGTCGCCATGGGGGCGATCGGCGAGGGTGAGGTGCGCGTCGTCGAGCCCGACATTGTCGCGTCGGCGAGCGTCACTGACGACCAGCTTCACCGCACTGAGGTCAGCGAACGAGCGGTGCTCGACGCTCGCGTTCAGCGATTTCGTCACGCGCACCTGCCTCTTGACCTCACTGGGCGCGCGGCCCTGATTGTCGACGATGGCATCGCGACGGGCGCGACCGCAAGGGCGGCCTGCGAGGTCGTCCGTCGGCTCGGGGCAGCCCGGGTGATTGTGGCCGTGCCAGTCGGACCGCCGGAAGCCGTGCACGCGCTCGTCGAAGCCGACGAGGTCGTCTGCCTTCTCACCCCGCGCAATTTCTGGGCGGTTGGGCAGTACTACGAGGATTTCTCCCAGACAAGCGACGAAGAAGTCAGCGCCCTGCTCGAGGCACGGCCGCACGACGATTGACTTCAGGCGTTGCGCAGCAGTTTCGCCAGCCTCAGCAGGTCGGCGGCAAGATCGATCGACGGGTCGAGCAGCCACTGGAGTTGCAGCCCGTCCGAGGCGGCGACCAGCATGCGCGCGGCGAATTCCGTCGACTCTTGAGGGGGCGCGGGTATGTCATCGCGTTCGGCGCTGCGCACGAACATCCGCTCGAGGGTGCCGCGAAGCCGCGAGTTTCGGCTGGTGAAGAAGTCGTGTGCGGCGTGGGATCTGTCCGGGGCAGCTACCGCCATTTCGAGAAACAGTCGCACGAGGCCGGGTGTCAGAGTGACGTTGGTCTGCGCCCCGACCATTTCTTCGATTGGCCCGTCCATGTTGAATACTTTGCGGCCGACGACGTCGCGTGCAGCGAGGATTGCGACAAGCAACTCGTCCCTGGACGAGAAGTAGTGAAGCAATCCACGTTCGCTTAGTCCAACTCGGGCGGCGATGGCTCGCAGCGAAGGTCCGGAGCTGTCGGCTTCGGCGTAGGCGCGCAGCGCTTCCTGCAGTATCTCCTCGCGTTTGGCAATGCCTTTGGCATATGGACCACGCCGGAACGTTTCAGACATGCGCAAAACATACCTCAGCTTGACTAAAACCCAGCGATGCGGGGTTTTAGTGCTACCGTGCTTCATCGGCGCCGCAAGGGAACGGTTCCCGCAAGGAGATCACGGATGATTGAAATCCCGCTCGGCAAGGATCGTGCGACGTTCGCCCGCACTCCCAAGCCGTCGCTAGCCTCGATCGGGTCGCTTCCGCCGAGAGGAATCGCCTGATGGCATCGACAGCTGCAACATTCCCGCTCGGCCCCTTCGAGCCGTACGCAAACAACCCGATCCTGCGGCCGCAAGGTACCGGATGGGAATCCTCGAATCTCTACAATCCGGGCGCGATCGTCGTCGGCGAGACCGTCGTATTGCTTTATCGCGCACACGGCGATGACGGGGTATCTCGGATCGGGATTGCGACGAGTTCGGATGGCATCAACTTCCAGCGCGAGGCGAAACCTGTCCTCGTGCCAGAGTGGCCGTACGAGACCCACGGATGCGAGGATCCTCGGGTCACCCGCATTGGCGAGACCTACTACCTCACGTATACCGGCTACAACGGCGCGAACGCGCTGCTTTGTCTGGCCACCTCGACTGACCTGCGCAACTGGGCGAAGCACGGCCCGCTGTTCCCGGAATTCAACACCTGGGCGAACCTCCCGTACGGAGCAAACAAGCCGTGGAGCAAGGCGGGCGTGATTCACCCAGAACCGATCGGCGGTCTGTACTACATGTACTTCGGGGAGGGGGAGATCTTCTACGCGACATCCAGCGACCTGCTGCACTGGACGCCGTGCGACAACTCGACGCCCATCTATTCGCCAACACCGGGGAGCTGGGACAGCACACTCGTCGAGATTGGGGCCCCACCCGTCGTGACCCTCGACGGTCTGCTCATCTTTCTGTTCAACGGGGCGAACGCCGTCTCCTTCACCGAGGTCGACTATCGCTGCGGGCAGTTCGCGATCGCAAAGTCGAAGCCAACGGAAGTCGTCGCGACAATGCAGCAACCGTGGCTGAGGCCGCAGACGTTCGAGGACACCCACGGACCGATGTCGAACGTGACCTTCGTCGAAGGCCTCGTGAACTTCAGGGGCCGTTGGTTCGCATACTACGGGCAGAGCGACACGACGCTCGCTGTGGCAATATTCGATCCGGCAACGCAGAGCTTCAGAGCCTGAAGCTCTCATCGGATCTATTCAGCGACGTGAGAGCGGAACCGGGCTGACGCCTCTCGGGACTCGCTGAGAAGTTCGTCCGATCGCTGCGTTTCGGCTTCCGCGAGCGCGCCATAGAACGACGCATTCTCCTCGTTCGTGGTGGCATCCCGCGCGACGGAGTTGAGGTGCTGAACAAACAGGATGGCGTCACGGTGGTTGCCAGCGGCATCCTGAACGGCTGTTGCCTCCGATGCGAGTTCGATCCACTTCCCGCCGAGGAGGTGCACGGGTGGCTTTGTCAACGCCTCGGCAACGTAGCGAGCGCGGCGCACCGCCTTGCGGGAATCGTGAACGCTGGCGAGATCCTGCTCATTCACTGCAGCCAGTCGTTTCGAGGCACGGCGCAACTGCTTGCGGACTACTTTCTTCATTTCACCGCGGGGTCTCGCCGCAAAATGACGGCCCAGCGGCGGCCGGGCCACAAGCGCGTCCAGGTCGTCGAGAAGGCGAAAGTATGCCGAAGTTCCGAGATAGGCAATGACCGCGCTGCGTGCCGTTTGCTCCTGACGTGCAACCTCACTGACCAGCCTCGTTCGAACGTGACCGGGGAAATGCGCGCGACGATCCTCATCGAGTAGCCGTGTTGCGTGTTCGCGTCGCACCTGGGCGTCACGAGCCGGCTCGAGAACTCGCACGACAACCGCCAGTCGTTCGCGGATGTTGTCGGTGACCGACGCGTCAAGCACCCGTCTGAGCGCAGCGAGCAGCGCGCGAAGCCGCCCGATTGCCGTGCGCATGTCGTGAATGCCCTCCTGGTCACCGGTGCGAATTGCTGCATCGGCGGCCAACAGCATCTCGAGGTGGGCGGCAATCATCTGGAGTGCAATCTCCAGGGCGGTCCGCGGCGGAGGGGGAGTGGGTTTGGCACGATTTCCCATCGCGCGCACCAGCTTCGACGGGAACCGCGACGGTACTGCGCCGGCAGCGACGAGATCGGACTCGACCCTGTCAAGCAACGCGTTGGCCGCTGCGTCATCGGGCGACGCTCCGGCCATGAGTTCGACTTCCCACTCCCTCCACATCCTGAGAATGCCGGAGTGCGCGTCGCTTGCCTCCACTCGATCGTCGGCAACCTCCGCAATCGTCGTCCCCGAAGCATCAGAGAGACGAGTCACCTCACGGAGAGTGGTGACCGACGCGATACGACGAAGTGGGCGATCGCGGATGATCGCGCGGACGCGATCGAGCAACCACCCCGGGGGCTCATCCGCCAGTGGCGCCTGGAATTCGCGACGGAATTCTCCCTCGTCGACCTTGAGATGCCATCCCTCGTCGCCTCCGCCCGTGCGTTTGCGCAAGACGGCACGATGACGAAGGATCGCGGAGTCCGCCGTGTCGAAGTAGTCCGCTCGGAGCGTGAAGATCATCGGCTGATCCGCGTCGAAATTCTCGAACCGCGGCAACACAGCGGCGTCATCGACGTCGTACTTGCGCTCCCTCTCGGTTGCGGAGGATTCGTGATCTGACACTGGCCGCACCTTCCCGGTTTTGGCAAAATGGCCCACAACCGTTCGGGTCATGGGCCATTCGTATCAACTAACGCCTAGTTGGTGAGTTGCTCTTCGCGGTGCGGAAGCTTCCAGCCCGGACGCACGTAGTGGCAGGTGTACCCGGCCGGGTACTTCTCGAGGTAGTCCTGGTGCTCCTCTTCCGCCTCCCAGAAGGCTCCGGCGGGCTCGACCTCGGTGACGACCTTGCCGGGCCAGAGGCCTGAGGCGTCGACATCCGCGATCGTCTCAAGGGCGACGCGCTTCTGCTCTTCGCTGGTGTAGAAGATTGCCGACCGGTAGCTACGACCGACGTCGTTGCCCTGGCGATTCTTCGTCGACGGGTCGTGGATCTGGAAGAAGAACTCCAGGAGGTCGCGGAACGAGATAAGCGAGGGGTCGAAGACGATCTCGACGGCCTCCGCGTGGTCACCGTGGTTGCGGTAGGTGGCGTTGGGGGTGTCTCCACCCGAATATCCGACGCGGGTCGAAATGACTCCCGGGCGGCGACGCAGCAGCTGCTGCGCTCCCCAGAAACATCCGCCGGCGAGAATTGCGGTCTCTCTGTTGGTGGACTCTGTGGCCATGATTAGGCCTCCTTTGTGGTGAACAGGCTGCGATAGTCACCGTAACCCTGAGCCTCAAGCTGGTCCAGAGGGATGAACCGCAGTGCGGCTGAGTTGATGCAGTAGCGCAAGCCGCCATCCTCGATGGGGCCATCGTCGAACAGGTGGCCGAGGTGACTGTCAGCGTTGGTGGAACGAACCTCGGTGCGGCGCATCCCGTAGCTGTTGTCGTCGTGCTTGATCACGTTCGCGGGGTCGATGGGCCGAGTGAAGCTCGGCCATCCCGAACCGCTGTCGAACTTGTCTGTGGAAGAGAACAGGGGCTCGCCGGAGACGATGTCAACGTAGATGCCGTCGTCGTGGTTGTCCCAGAGCGCGCCCGTGAACGCACGCTCGGTTGCGCTCTCCTGAGTGACCGCGTACTGCTCGGGGGTGAGCTCGGCGATAACGGTCGGATCCTTGGTGTACTCGGTAGTCATTGGATTTTGCTCCTCGTGGTGAGCCGCTGGCTGCGGCCCTCGTCTCATACAACAGCAAGGTAGGGCGGAAAGTTCCCGGTAGGTGTAACCCTCACGAACGGCCAGCTAGGCGCCTTGTTCCCCGGGGAGCAGGACGTAGCGCTCCCGGTTCGACGATGGTTGATTCCCGTATTCATCGGTGACTCCATATCCGGCGGCGAGTTCGGCGGCCACCAGCCACCGACCGGTCAACTCGAAGCGTTGGGGATCGCTTGCCAGCGCGGCAACCACGCGTCCGATGAAGAGCGGAGTCTCCCTGTTCGTCTCACCCTCAAAGAATTCGATGGATGCCGTGACGCTCTCAGTGAGCACGAGTCCGGGATACAGAGACACAGAGGTAAGGCGGTGGGGCCGCAGCTCTTCCGCCATATCCCGCGCCAGACGGTCGATAGCGGTGTGCGCGACGCCATAAGCAACGGGCGGAATGAACACTTGTGCAGCGAAAGAGGAGAGACTCACGATGAGGCCCTCGCCCGACTTGATCATCAACGGGACGGCCAGCGCGGACGTGACGTAGTCGCTGCGAACACCGATGCGATTCATGGAGTCCCACAGCGCGAGCGGCTGCTCCCAGAACGGGCCGAAAACGAGGCCCCCATTAGTGAACCGTTCGTACCCACCCCACGCCGCATTGACGAGGATGTCGAGGCGCCCGTGTTCCGACTCGATTCGGCTGATCACATTCGCGATTTGTTCGTCACTGGTCGCATCCATCGGGATTGCGATGCCGTTTCCGCCCGCAGCAGTCACATCAGCGGCCGTAGCGTGCACAGTGCCGGGAAGCATGGATACCGCGGACCCTTCGGTCTCGGTGCGGCCCGTGACGTACACCGTGGCGCCGGCTTCACCGAGCCCGATCGCGATGCCCCGCCCGACACCTCTACTTGCCCCCATGACCAAGGCGACGCGGTTGTGAAGGCTCGTTTGCGGAAGGCTCATTGATTTGCTCCAGATCGTTAGTTTGCGCCAACCGCAAGTCTTGACCGTCGGTCGGACATCACAGGCAGAGTGCGCGATACCGTATCGATCCCACGGCGCGACCCGCACGCCGCGAGATTCGACCGAAGCAGACGCGACCACTGGGTCGGAGCGCAGTGGTTGGTGATCTGGTCTCCCGCGACCGGATGCTGCAGGATTATGACGATGCGGCCCGTGATGAGGTCGGCGCTGCGCGCCGCCTCCGCCATCGCCGGGAGCCAGCCGGGCTGGGCCGCATCGTCTGCGTCCAGAAAGATGAGGAACGGCGCCTTCGCAGCTCCAGCCCCGACATTGCGCGCATGACTCGCGCCCCTGTGCTGCGATGCGTCGACCACGCGAAGGTCCGGCAGGGATGCAGCGTGTTCGAGTGCACGAGCGACGGTGTCATCCGTTGACCCGTTATCAGCAACGACGACTTCCCAGCTGCCAGCGAATTCCTGCGCCGCTAGAGCTTCGAGCTGCTCGCCG
>DASXNG010000030.1:0-3532 GCA_036495225.1 Galbitalea sp. | reverse complement strand
AAAACATCCTCGTATCTGGCGCGACGCAGAGCGGCAAGACGACGATGCTGGGCGCGCTGCTTTCTGGCACGCGACCGGCCGAGCGCATCGTGACGGTCGAGGAGACCTTCGAACTCGACCTCGTCGCACGGGATTTCGTGTCGATGCAGTGCCGTCAGCCCAGCCTCGAGGGTACAGGCGAAGTCGGGTTGCGCAGACTCATCAAGGAGGCGCTGCGAATGCGTCCGGACCGACTAATCGTCGGTGAGGTGCGCGGGGCCGAGGCGCTCGACCTGCTGATAGCCCTGAACAGCGGGCTGCCCGGGATGTGTTCGATTCACGCGAACAGCGCCAGGGACGCTCTCGCAAAGCTGTGCACGCTGCCTCTGCTCGCTGGTCGCAACATCGACTCCGACTTCGTCGTGCCGACTGTTGCGAGTTGCGTCGACATCGTCGTTCACTGTGAACTCGAGCGCAGTGGCAAGCGGCGCGTGGTCGAGATCGTCGCGCCGAGCGGTCAACTGGCCGGCTCAACCATCGAAGCGAGCACGATTTTCGCGATCAAGCGCGGGCAGCTCGAGCCGACCGGCGGGTACCCGTCCAAGACGGTGAAGTTTCGTCGCGCCGGTTTGGATCCGGCGACCGTTCTCGCGGAGACGCGCGCGTGACCTTCGCGGTCGGACTACTGCTGGGCGTCGGGCTTCTGCTGGCGATTTCGCCCGCCCTGTGGCACGCCAGCACGGGACCGGATGCTCGCGGTGCGACGCTCATCGACCGGGCCAGAGCCTCGCTCGTGCAGGCGGGTTTCGAGCGAGTCGGACTCACGACGGTCGCCGTGGTCTCGGTCATCCTCGGCACGGCTGCAGCCGCTCTGGTGTTCGCGTTCGTGCCTGTGTTCGCGGTGGCGGGCGCGGCTGGCCTCGCGGTTCTCGTCCTCCCGACCGCCGTCGTGCTCTGGAGAGCGCGCGCGCACCGGCGAGCGACTCGGGTCGTGTGGCCGGATGTTGTCGACCATCTCGTCTCCGCCGTTCGCTCAGGACTCGCGCTGCCTGACGCAGTCGTAACCCTTGCCCATTCCGGCCCACCGCTTACGCGAGCTGCATTCGCCGACTTCGAACGTGACTATCGGATGTCCGGCAATTTTGCCGACGCGCTTGATCGCCTCAAAGACCGACTGGCCGATCCGGTAGCCGATCGCATCATCGAGACACTGCGGATGTCCCGCGAAGTCGGCGGCAACGAACTCACCACGGTGCTGCGAAACCTCGCCACCTACCTTCGCCAGGACGCGGCGATCCGCTCAGAGGTCCTGGCGCGGCAATCGTGGATCGTGAACGCAGCGAGGCTCGGGGTCGCTGCGCCGTGGGTTGTGCTGCTCTTGCTGTCGACCCGGCCAGAGGCGGCAGCCGCCTACAACACAGGCGAAGGCGTTGCGCTGATCATCGTGTGTCTGGTGCTCTCGGTCGTGGCGTACCGCATCATGCTCGGGATTGGCAGGCTGCCAGAAGAACAGCGGTGGTTCAGATGACTGGGCTCGCGTCGTGGGCGGTCTTGTGCGGGCTCGCACTAGGTCTCGGGTTGTGGTTGCTCGTGAGTCTCGCGCCTCGCCTCAGCCGACCCAGTCTGCTGGCACGCGTCGCGCCGTACGTGATCGACGTTTCGACGGATGCGCGCGGCTTCTTGGATCGTCGCACCGCCAATCCGCTGCCCGTGTTCGGCGCGATGCTCACGCCGCTCTTCCGCGTTGCGCAGAACGGCCTTACCGCGCTGCTCGGCGGATCCGAACTCGTTGCGCGACGCCTGCGACAGGCCGGCTCGAGCATGACTGTGGAGGAGCTGAGGGTTCGGCAATTGGTGTGGACGGGCTGCTGCGCTGCGATCGCGATCGTTGCCTTGGCCGCGGCGGGCGTCATCCAGCCGGTCCCGTTTCCGGCTCAGGGCGCGGCCGTGATCGTCATGGCGGTGGCAGGGTTCGTCATTCCGGAGTACCGGCTTCAGCGCAGGGCGACGGCTCGACTGCGGCGGATGTCGAAGGAGTTGCCAACCGTCCTGGAGTTTCTGACGCTCAGCCTCTCGGCCGGGGAGGGCATTCTTGACGCGATTCGACGCATCGCGCGCATCTCAAGCGGCGAACTAGCATACGAATTCGCAACAGTGGTCGGTGTTGTGAGCACCGGCGTACCGCTCGCCGAATCTCTGGACTCCCTTGCCGCGCAACTCGAGCTGCCGCCGCTCAGTCGCGCCATCGAACAGATCAACGGCGCGCTCGAACGGGGCACGCCGCTGGCCGAGGTGCTTCGAGCCCAGGCACAGGACGCGCGGGATGACGCAAAGCGCGCGTTGCTCGAAACCTCCGGCAAGAAGGAGGTCGCGATGCTGGTGCCGCTGGTGTTCTTGATCCTGCCGATCACTATTGCGATCGCTGTGTTTCCGGGGCTGTTCGTGCTGCAACTCGGGTTCGACTAGCGATACGGGGGTGGCCGAATCATTCTCAGGACTGACGCGCGCCGGAGTCGGGAACCGATTGACTCCGGTACATGGATCAGCGAGCCACATTCTCCGCAGTCAGCACAGAACTCGAAACGACCGGCGGCACCGTACAAAACGATCGCGCCCGCGTCGCCAGCAGACTCGGAATCGTCGGAGCCGTCTTAGTCGTGGGCGTTCTGGCACTCACCGCCAATGCAGTGATCACCGCCTTCGCCACCCCTGACTTCATGCCGACCGACGCCTCTGACGACCCATTCCTTGCGACTGGCATCGCTTGCGTTGTTCCGTCATTTCTTGGGTTTGTTGGGTTGATTTACAGCATTGGAGCCTTGAGAGTCGTGTCCGTGCGCGGGGAACGAACCATCGCAATCCGAGGACTGGTCCTTGGAATCCTCAACGTCCTTTTGCCCATCGCCGTCGGAGTGGTCGTCGTGCATTTCGACCAAATGATGGCGTCCTGTGGTGGCGGATAAGCCGCAGCCACGAAGAATCGCCCCTGGGTCGAAGGCTTCTCTCCCTGCCTGTGGATAACAACTCGGGCACGACCCGCACCCTTGCCACACTCAGATCATGTTCAGAGCGGCCAAGCGGGCTATTGCGAATTTCGTCAGTCATGACGAGGGTGACGTTCCGGGTTGGTGCTAATTACTCTCATGACCGCGGGCCTACCCATTTGCGCCCGAAGGGGGTAATTCTGCTTCGAGGCCATAGAATCCGTCGCTGACGAGTTCGTGACTCTTGATGGACCAACGTCTGTCGGATCGAGGTCAAACCAGAGGTGACCGCAAACACCGAGAGCGCACTGAATTCTCTCCGGGTCGCCAAACTTCGTCCGTATGCCGCCAATGACCACTAGCCTGTGTGGCACCACGCAGACAAAGGAGAACAAGTGGACGGAGCAGGCCCTAAGTATCCCTTCCGACTCGTCGCCGTTGCATGGGAGTCGGGACTCATCGCCGGACTCACCGAAGAGTTCATGCACTTCGACCCTGAGGCCTACGCCCGTGGCGACCTGGCCGCGACCCACGACGCGAGCATTGGCCGCGGGGACATCGTCGGGCCG
>DASXNG010000029.1:0-4478 GCA_036495225.1 Galbitalea sp. | reverse complement strand
TGATGGTCACCCGTGGTGCGGGTTCGATGGGCAAGGCGATGGACGAGGTCCAGTTCTCGGCCGAGGAGCTCGCAGTCGCAGTTTCCGAGGCGCATCGACTTCGCAGAACAGTGTCAGCTCATGCGATTGGCATCCAAGGCGTCAGAGCCGCTTTGACTGCGGGCGTCGATTCGATCGAGCACGGGCTGCTGATCGACACCGAGACCGTCCAGCTGATGCGAGAGACAGGCGCTTCTTTCTGCCCGACGATGGAGCTCTACCGACGAATCGAGGCGATGGTTGCTGCCGGCGACTTTCCGGTCATCCCGAAGCTCAGTGAAGCCATCGCCGATCATGCGCGGACGGTCCGCACTGCGCATGAGATCGGCGTCCCGATTCTGGCGGGCACCGATGCCGGCGGCCTCATCGGTTTCGGAGGAATCGCGAGGGAGGTCGAACGGATCGCTCAGTCAGGTGTGCCATCTGCCGTCGCCATCGGTGCGGCCACTGAGACGGCTGCGCGCTGCCTCGGCGCGCCGAACCTCGGCCGAATCGAGCCGGGATGCGTTGCGGACCTCGTCGTTGTCAGAGGCAATCCGGTCGAGAATCCGAAATGTCTCTCTGAAGTCGAAATCGTGATCAAAGACGGACGTCTGGTTTTCAAAAAAGGAGACGTGAAATGCCCGGGACCTCAGTAGTCGAGAGGCTGGTCAATGGCGGAATCCTCGACTCGTCAGCACGCGATGCCGAGTTCGCCGAGACCCTGCCGCGCGAGTGCTACACGTCGCAAGAGTTCTACGAGTACGAGCAACAAGTCATATGGCGCAAAGACTGGGTTTGTCTTGGCCATGTCAAGCAGATTCCGCGCCCTGGCGATTACTTCACGATGGAGATGGGCGCCGATCCCTTCATCGTGATTCGCGATCGCGATGGCGGAATCTCGGCACTGTCCAACGTGTGTCAGCACCGCGGGATGATCATCGCTGAAGGGACCGGCACCTGCGACAAGCTGCTCGTTTGTCCCTATCACAACTGGTCATACGACATGCGCGGCAAGCTCGTTGGTGCCCCGGACATGTCGAAGACGCGCGACTTCGACCGCAACCGCATCAGGCTGCCTGCTCTGAAGGTTGAGATCTGGCACGGCTTCATCTTCGGCACGTACGACCAGGACGCCGAGCCGCTTGGGCCGCGAATGCGCGAATTCGAGCCGTATCTAGAGAACTTCGACCTCGATTCTCTCGAGCTTCTCCAGGCGTATTCGTACACCTACGACGCCAACTGGAAGCTAGGACTGGAGAACGGCCTGGAGTGCTACCACTGTTCGCGGCTGCACCGCAACACGTTGGCATGCATGCCGAGCCGGAACAGCATTCTCGACCCACTTCCGCACTCGGACCCAGGCCTGGTCATCCAGGTCAAGGCGACTCACAAGGACGCCACGATGACGCCGCCGGATTACACGGCGCTATTCCCGGTCCTTCCCAAGCTGACCGACGACGAGCGTCATCTCTTCACCCTCGTCGCGGTGCTTCCGAGCCTCGTCCTGAGCTGCGGCGTCGACAGCGTTCACTATTTCGCGAGTTTCCCGATGGGGCCCGCGAAAACTCAAACCCTGACTGGCTGGCTGTATCCGTCGTCGACGCTCGAGCTCCCAAACTTCAAAGAGCTTTTTGACCACCAGGTCGAGGTGCACAAGCCGATCATCGACGAGGACAACTTTGCCTGCATGGGCGTCCAGCGAGGAATGCAATCAGCCTTCGCCCCTCGGGGGAGGCTGTCGTGGCAGGAAGACCACATCGCTCACGTGAATCGCTGGGTCGTCAGCCGGTACAAGCAGACTGCCAACGGCTCTTCACACCGCGCAAACGGAGTCAAGTAGGACGTCTGGGATTGAGGGTGCTCCGGGAGCCCTTGGCACGAGCATGCGCCTCAACTGGCTTGACCGGCGAGCGAGCGCCGTCTCGATGACTCGGCTCAGTCGCACGGCGGCGTCGCTAATGCTCAGCCTTCCCATCGTCTTGTTGTTGGGCATTTTCTTCGTCTGGCCGCTGCTCGACGTACTGCTCCGCAGTCTGAACGCACATGGCCTGGTGTCATATGCGCAACCCCAATTCACCCTGGTCAACTACGAAGCAATCTTCCGTAAGAAGGTCTTGCTGGTGATCATCTGGCAAACGGTCCAGATCGCGTTCTGGGCGACCCTCTTTACAACCCTGCTTGCTTTTCCGACGGCGTATCTCTTCTCGCGACTATCTCGGCGGGCGGCCGCAATATTCATCGGGCTGATCCTCATGCCATTCTGGGTGTCGATCGTCGTCCGGTTGTTCGCCTTGACCGCCATCTTGAGTGGCAACGGAATCGTCAACTCAGCCGCCAGATTGGTCCAACTCGGACCGTTCGATCTCATCTTCAACACGACCGGCACCGTCATCGGGATGGTGAATTACCTCTTGCCCTATTTGATCCTGATCTTGTACGCCGGCATGGTCGGCATCGACGGCAACTTGATCGCGGCGGCGAAGACGTTGGGAGCAAGGCCGTGGAAGGCCTTTGTGGAGATTTACATGCCGCTCGTCAGGCCGACTTTGTTGAGCGGCATACTTCTGATCTTCGTAATATCGCTCAGTTTCTTCCTGACTCCAGCTGTTCTTGGCGGCCCGCAAGACATGACAGTGGCCGTCTACATAGAGCAGCAGGTCAACATCTACAGCTGGGGCGTTGCGAGCGCCATCGCGATCGTCCTTCTCGTGTCGACGGTCGTCGGATACGCCGCCGTCCTTCGGTTGTCAGGCGCTGTCCCCGTCGCAGGGGTCGGGGTCGTGGCGGGCAAGGGCATCAGCGACCATGGGCCCCTGCGGATGTCGCCGCTTGCGGTCTTGCTCTGGTTGGCTGCGGGCGCGAGCTTCATCACCCTGTTCCTGCCGATGGTGTTGGTGTTTCCAATGTCGATCGGCACGACGCAGAACGTCCTGTTCCCGCCACAGGGATTCACGTTGGACTGGTACGCCAGGGTGTTCGAAGACACGACCTGGACCGACCCAATTCTCAAGAGCGTCACCGTCGGAGTGGGGACCGCGATCCTGTCGACGTCGATTGCCCTGGCCTTTGCGCGGGTGGTTGCGGCGATCAGGTCGTCGACCTTGCGCTCAATTGCTTACGCAGCGGTGTTCGCGCCGCTCATCACTCCTGCCATCCTGCTCGCGATCGGCGAATATGACGTCCAGACCCGGCTGAATCTAACCGGGTCGACGGTCGGTTTGATCTTCGCGCACAGCACGATCGCGCTTCCGCTCGCCTTCGCGATCATCTCGAACGCGCTGCTGAACATCGATGGCGCACTGGAGCCGGCTGCGTGGACGTTGGGCGCATCAAGAACGCGTGCCTTTTGGGCGATTGTCGCCCGTGCGATCGCGCCCAGCATCGGGGGAGCGTTTGTCGTCTCGTTCATGACGTCCTGGGACGAGGTCATCATCGCGCTCTTCCAGGCGGGCTTCAGCAAGACGCTTCCGCTGACGATCTATTCGTACTTGCAGAGCGGAATCGTCCCCACCGTGCCGGCGGTCGCGTCGATGCTCGTTGCCTTGATCGTCGTCGGCACCATCGCGACTTGGATCGTCGTCGGGCGAATTTCCAGTCGGTCAGCGTCCGGCCGCCACTCGGCCGAGTGGACGGCCTGATGGGCGATATGCAGGACGCCCCGCGGAAGGAAGCGCCCGACGCGGTGCCGAGTTCGCAAGCGCACGTCCGGCCTCGCGGTCGCGTCAGTGACGTCTCGGTCCGCGGTCTGCGTCATGTCTTCGAACACAGCATCGCGCTGGCTGGAATCGATCTCACCATCGACGGTGGCGAATTCATGACACTGCTTGGGCCGAGCGGCTCGGGCAAGACAACACTGCTCCGGATCATCGCCGGGCTGATCGAACCGAGTGCCGGCAGCGTCTTGATCGACCAGGTGGACGTTACCTCGCTCCCCACGCAACAGCGGGACATCAGCTTCGTCTTTCAGAGCTATGCGTTGTTTCCGCACCTGACGGTATCCCAGAACATCGAATTTCCGTTGCGGATGCGGAATGTCGACCGGCGTGCGCGAGGCCGACGGGTTGAAGAGATGCTCGAGTTGGTGTCGCTCGAGGAGATGGGCCATCGCATGCCCGCTCAATTGAGCGGCGGGCAGCAGCAGAGAGTCGCGCTGGCTCGGGCGCTTGCCCATCGTCCAAAGGTGCTTCTGTTGGACGAGCCTCTGGGTGCGTTGGACCGGCGGCTTCGGCAACAACTCGGCGGCGAGCTGCGGCGAATTCTTCGAGAGGCGGCGGTCACAACTATCTATGTGACCCACGATCAAGAGGAGGCATTCATCCTCTCGGATCGAGTGGCCGTTATGAGCCGCGGACGGATCCGCCAGGTCGGTACTCCGGTTCAGATCTACACGCGCCCAGTGGACATGTTTGTTGCGAATTTTGTAGGCGAGACAAACACCTTCACCGGTCGTGTTGCGG